>JBBAVQ010000052.1:0-12572 GCA_040397625.1 Pirellulales bacterium
ACCATGTCGGCGGCGGAGAGGCCGGCCGCCACGGTGACCAGCCCGCTGCCCACGTCCGTCAGGCCGCCGGCGCTGGCGGCGAGGCCGCCGACGCTGGTCTGGAGATACGGCGTGAGGGTGACGGTGCCGCCGGCGAGCGGCACAACCGTGCTCGAGGCCAGGGCCGCCCCGTCGGCGAGTTGCAGCCGTCCGGCCTGCACCGTTGTGGAGCCCGTCAGCGTGTTGGCCTGGTTCACCACCAGCGTGCCCGCCCCGGTCTTCAGAACCGGCGTCGTGCCCGAGAGCAGCGGATAGCCGGCCTGTGTCTGGGTCTGGGTGCCCGTTGCGACATCGATCGTGATCACCGTGGGCGCACCGTGCGTGAACACGAGATTCAGGTCATTGCCGCTCTGGGCGAGCGAGAAGGTGCCGCTGCCGAAGGCGTTGGAGAAGCCGCCGGTCCCGTTCATCGCGGTGGTCACGATCTGGAACTTCGTCGCGTCGAAACCGGTGATCCCGCCGGCCGCCCTGGCGATCGTCCAGGTGTAGTCCTGCGAGGAGTTGAAGTTGGCGGCATCACCACTGGTATCGGGACCGGTGCCGGAGAGCGTCCAGAGGTTGATCTTGAAGGGGTCGGCGGTCGTCGAGGCGATCGTGAGCGGGCCGGTCACGCTGACGAGGTCCCACGACGTGGTCGCGCCCGCCGTGCCCGTTCCCGATAGCATCTGCCAGTTGTAGTTGCCCCCGGTGTTCCAGGTCAGGCTGCCGGTGACCGTGAGCGTGCCGGGGCTCGCGCCCGGCGAGAGCGTGGCGCCGGAACCGACCGTCACGTTTCCGGCCACGGTGCCCGAACCGCCGATGGTCTGGGTCGAGGGCACCGTGTATCCGCCGGCCAGGGCGGTCGCGTCGAAGCTCGCCCCGGCGGCCGTGGTGATCGATGTCGCCGAGGCGATCGATCCCGCCGCCCCGAGCGCCAGGGTCCCCTGCTCGACTGAAACGGCACCGGAGTACGAGTTGCCGGCCGTCAGCGTGACCCTGCCGGCCCCTGACTTCGCCAGGATTCCGGCCGTGCCGGAGACCGCTCCGGTGATGGTGATGTCACCAGTGCCCCCCATGGCCGTCGTGCCGCTGAGGCTCACGGAACCGCTCCACGATACCGGGGAGACGGCGCTCGAGTTCACGAGACTGACGCGATCTCCCGTGCCAACCATCGTGAGCGTCTCGTCGGCGATCGAGTAGCCGTTGAGGTCGACCGTGCCACGGCCGAGGGTCGTGGTGATGCCCGTCGTCGTGTCGGTCACCGTCACCGCTGAGATCGTCACCCCGTTGGCGATGTCGCCAAAGGCGAGTGCATTGCCGACCTTGAGTGTGCCGGCGGCCACACGAGTGACGCCCGTGTAGAAGTTGGCGGCATTCAGGGAGAGCGTGCCGCTCTGGCCGGCCGCGTTGGCCGTCTGGATGACGCCGAACTGGCCGATCGTCCCCGTGGCGCCTCCCGAGATCACCCCGTTGAGCTCGATCTCTCCCGAGTTGTAGAACGTCGCGCTGCGATTGGTGGTCGCGGAGGGATCGGCCGTGATATCTCCCGCGAACACGACCTTGGCTCGCGGGTTCACCTGGAGCGACTTGTTGGCGGTGCCTCCGAGGGTGCTGTTGCCGTTCACCGTCAGCACCACGTTGCCCGTGCCGGTGGTGCCGACCCGCAGGTACGATCCGAACTGGGCGATGGACGTCATCGTGTAATCACCCGCCGCCACGAGATCGAGGCCGGCGGAGCTGTTGCTGTTGTTCCAGGAGAGTGCCGTGGCCGGCAGGGCTGCCTGGTCCATCACCTGCACGGTGCCGGTGGAGATGAAGAGCGTGCCGCTGTAGGAATTTGCCCCGGCGAGCGTGACGGTGCCCTCGCCCACCTTGTAGAGACCCAGACCGCCGACGCTACCGGCGAGCGTCGTGCGACCGGCGCCGCCCACGTACGTCTGCGCCGACGAGAGCGTGACAGGCCCGCTCCACGTCGCCGCTGCGGACGTGTTGCTGTTGATGAGCCCGCCCGTGTTCGAGACTCCCGTGCCCGCCACCGCGAGCGACTCTCCCGCCACCGTCTGGCCGTTGAGGTCGAGGGCACCGCCGGCAGAAACCGTCGTGCCGGCATCGGTCGAGCCGAGCGCCGTGGCGCTGCCGAGCTTCAGCGTCCCGGCGGTGACGGTGGTGGCGCCCGTGTAGGAGTTGGCCCCGGCGAGCGTGGCGGTGCCCGCCCCCGACTTGGTCACGGTTCCGCCGCCGGACACCACGCCGCCCACGGTGTAGGCCGAGCCTCCCGCAAGGCCGAGACTGCCTTCGTTGGCGATCGTACTGGCGGCGATGCCGCCGCCAGCGATTTGGAGCGTGCTGGTGGCATCGGTCGAAAGGCTGCCGCTGAAAGCGCTCGAGCCCGTGAGGGCGAGCGTGCCGCCGGCGGTTGAGGCGATCGAACCCGTGCCGGAGATGGCGGCGGCGAGTGTCTGCGTGCCGGTCGTCGCGTAGACGAGCGATGCGTTGTTGGCCATGGTGGAGGCGGTGATGGAACCGCCGTCGACGACCACAATGGAACCGTCGTTTAGCTGCACGCCCGTGGCCGTCACTCCCGAACCCAACGAGAGCGATCCCGCGCTCGACTTCACCAGGTTCGAAGCGGTGAGCGAACCGCCCGAGAGGGATGCCGTGCCCGCAGCGTGGTTCACCGTGACCGTGTCGGCCGAAATCCCCTCCGGGCGGATCGTAATGGTCGCGGCCGTATCGATGATGCCGTTGTCACCGCCGGCGAAGAACGTGCTCTGGGACCCTGTGGTCCAGTTGTTCGTCGAATAGTCCCAGACGTTGTCCACCGCTCCCGTCCAGCGGAGCGTGTACTGCGACCCAGTGACGGCAAGTTGAAGAGCGGAGGGAGTGCTTGAGAAGGAGTACGTCGTGCGGCCGACGGTGGCGGAGTCGCCCAGCAGGATCGTCTGGCCACCGACTGCAGCACCCGTGAGCGACACCGAGCCGGAGTTCGTCAGGCTGCTGCCCTGGAGCAGCGTGTAGGTGCTGCCCACCGCCGCGATACCCGACAGCGACAGCACGTTGTCGAGTCCGGAGAGCGTGACGGAGCCGGTCGAGGCAATGCCACCGGTCGTCGCCATGGCGATCGTCGCGTTGCCTGCCATCGTCAGCGAGGAGACCGTGAGGGTGCCCGAGACGGGCGCGGTGCACGTGGCCCCGTTTCCCACCTCTCCCGCGATCAGCAGGGCGTTGCTTCCGATGGACCCGGCGGAAAGGTTGCCGCCGGGGCCGACCGCAACCAGGCCGGTGCCGGCGATGGTCTTCGTGATCGCCGCTCGCACATCGAGCGTGCCACCGGCGTTCACCGTGACGGCGCCGGTCGAGAGCGCGTCGGCATGCCGTGCCCGGAGCGTTCCCGACGCGATCGTCAGTCCCCCGCCAAAGGTGTTGGCAACGCCGAGAGAAACCACCCCCGGACCGGCCGTCGTCAGGGAATGGGTGCCAGACACCGGCCCATCCATGACGAGCGCGTAGGTCGTGCTGTCATTCCGCCAGGTCTGGCTTCCGAGGAGGGCGATCCCGAGCGTGCCGACGTTCGTGGCGTTGTTTCCGGTGCCTCCCGTGCCGAAGTTGTATTTGGTGAACGTGATGTCGCCCGTGACGTTGCCGTTGACCTGGATGCCCGTGCCCGCGGAGATCCCGTTCGTGGCCGTGGCGTAGAGGTCAATGTTCACCACGTTGGCGTTGCCGACGTTCTGCCAGAACGTGTAGCCGGACGTGCCCGACGCGTTGAAGATCATCGCGCCGACGACGGGCCGGTTGGAGAGCGACCCGGAGTTGCCCACCCGCACATTCCCGCCGTTCGTGGTGTTACCTTCCGCGAGCGTGCCGAAACCGAACTGCACCGACTTGTTCTTCTGCGGATCCCCGCTGTCCGGAAAGTTGGTGGTTGCGACCGTGCCAGATGAAGATGTCGACCAGAAGGCGCCGTTGGTGGTCGTATTGCTTTCGGTCCAGGCCTGGCTCCCGTCTCCGTAGAGCGTCGTGCCGTTGGTATCCCAGTAGAGATCGGCCGCGCCTGCGGGAACCGCCACCGCCACGAGCAATGCCTGTGCGACGACGAAAATGCGTGAAGACATGGATAGACACTCCCCTGTTGGTGGCGTTTCCCTTCCCCTCGACGACGCGGAGTGTAAACGCAGGAGGGCCCCTCGTGCAATCGCCGGTTGCCTCGAGTCCTCGAATCTGGCTAGACTCTGCGGCAGCGGAGGGTGGGGTGATAGAGGCGTCAGGAGGTGAGGCCATGCTCGCGGAGTGGACCTGCTCGGGCGCGTCGTGCGCCCTGGAAGATCGGCGGCCCCGAGGTCGTTTTTCACGTTGTTTTTCGCGTGGTTTTACGCTGGTGGAACTGCTCGTGGTGATCGCGATCATCGCCACCCTGATCGGCCTGCTGCTGCCGGCGGTGCAGACCGCCCGCGAGGCGGCACGGCGGGCGTCGTGCACGAGCAAGCTGAAGCAGGTGGGGCTGGCGATCGCGAGCCACGAAAGTGCGAAGCGCCGGCTGCCGGCGGGGCATGCCTTCGTGTCGGCTTCGCAGCCTGCCTGGGGCTGGGCCGTGTTCACCATGCCCTTCATGGAGCAGACGCAGATGTTCGACACGCTGCAGCCCGCCAAGACGACGCTGCGGGTCGCGTGCAACATGCTCAAAGGCACCAACGGGCGATCGACGCCCGTCGGCGGGGCGCTCGTCTCGCGGCTCGATATCTTTCGGTGTCCGTCCGACGACACGCCCTCGGAAAACAACCTGGTCGACTTCGGGGGCACGTCCGGCGGGAATCCCGAACTCGCCTCGAAGACCGGCTCGGATCCGGGCTTGGGCACCTCCAACTACGTCGCCTCGGCGGGAACGTACGCCCCCGAGGAAAACTGCGGCACCGACAAGGTGGGCGCCACCAACTGCCCTCAGACGCCGGCTGACGGCGTGTTCTTCGGTCGGGACGGCATGCTGGGCCTACGGATCAAGGACATCGTCGATGGGATGTCGAAGACGATCTTCGTCGGTGAACGCTGCGGTGCGGCGACGGCGGCATCCATCACCACCGGCAACGGGACGTACGCCGCAGTGTGGGCGGGGAACGGTCGGACGGGATCTGGAACGTCGATCATGGGCGCGGGCCGTTGCTATGGTCGGGCGGCGTTTTTCATCAACGACTTTCTCAGCGGGAACACTGGAAAGGGCTTCAACAGCCTTCATCGCGGCGGGGCTCAATTCGGATTCGGAGACGGTTCCGTGATGTTCGTGTCTGAAAACGTCGATCAGTTGGTGTTTCAGAAGATGGCGAAGCGGGACGAGGGCATCAGCCTGCCGGTCATTCCATCCGATGTGCGAGACGTGCCATGATCAGCAAGCGGCTCACAATCCTCTGTCTGGGGACCGCGATGGGCGTATCGGCCCTGGGCTGCCAGCGGATCGTCGATGTGTCGGGGACCGTGCGAGTGGACGGCAAGCCGGCGCGGGGCCTCGTGGTGATCTTCGATCCTGACGTGAAAGACGCGCCGCGAGGCGTCGGTCAGACCGCCGCGGATGGTGGCTACCGCCTCCGCCGTCTCGGCCCGGGCAGCAAGACGGGCGTGCCCGCAGGGCGATACACCGTGAAGGTGATGCCCGATATCGACGATCCGGGGGCGACGCAGATTCCGGCGACGTATTTCCGCGGTTCCTCGCTGACGCACGACGTGGGCAGATCGACCCCCGATACCTACGACATCGAAATCTCAACGAAGTGACCGCGGCCGGATGGCGTGGTGGCTATCGGATCCAGAGCAGCGGCTGCGTGATCGGGACGTTGCGGCGGACCTCGGGGTCGGAGGGATCGGCGGGCAGCCGTTTCCAGAGGTCGAGGTAGGCGGGTTCCCGCAGGGCGAGCCCCGCGAAGAGCAGGTGCGGCTGCCGCACGGGCCAGCCCTCCCAGTGCTCGACGTCGGGCGGCTTCGGCCAGGTCGCCTTGTCCTCGAGATAGGGGTGCAGCCAGGCCACCGCGGTCCGCATCCCGCGGCCGTCGGGCAGCGCGAAACTCCAGAGGTCGTTGCCTTCGGTGGAGAGGATGTGGCAGAGGGTCGCCATCTGGTCGAGTTGGAAGATCGAATAGCCGTAGGGCTTCGTTCGCCGGAGTTCCTCCGGGAACGAGCCGTCGGCCGCCATCTGGTTCGGCACCAACACCTCCTTGAACTGCCGGCGGCACTCGGCGAGGAGTGGCTCGTCGTCGGTGAGGTCGGCGAAGGCAGCCAGCTGCACGAAGTAGGCCACGGCGTGGTTGTTTTTCGCCTCTCCTTCCTTGCGGCCGTTCTCGCTCGTGGTCATCCACGTGCAGAGGTCAGCGAACCAGCGCTTCACGCCGGCCATCGTTGCTTCCGGCAGGGCGGCCTGATGCCCGAGCACTTTCACGGCTCGGGCGACCTCGGCAAGGTGCAGCCCGTCGATGATGCCGGCCGGCCGGCCGGCCGAGACGCCGGGCACCGCCTGGGCGTGGGCAAGATTCGGATTCATCCGCGTGGCCTGGTCGAGGAAGAACACCCGCAGGAGTTCGTCGGCCTTGGCCGCGTAGCGAGCGTCGCCGGTGATGAGCCGGGCGGCGGCGAGCGCCGCCACGCGGTCGCGGAGCATGTTCACCGCCCGGCGGTGGGCGAAGAAGTTGTCGGGGTTTGATTCGCCGTCGCGGCGGATGTACGGGAGGCCGTCGGGCTTCGTGGGATCGGGCCACCAGTAGTCGCCGTTGGAGTAGAAGTCGTTCGGCGAGCCTTCGGCGTGCGGGGCAAGCTGGGCCGTGATCGTGAGCGGCGGCAACGTGAGGGCGGCGTCGGCGGCCTTGAGGATCCGCTCGCGGTCGAGGCCGGCAACATCGAGCGACGCCGCGGCGGAGGCCCGCGTCGAGGCGACCGGCGTCGCCTTGGTCGCCGCGGCCTTGCCGTTGGCCGGCTCGGCGTCGAGCGTGACGAAGGCCGACCGGAGGCCCGGCGACGTCACCGCCGCCACCGCCTTGCGGCCAGTCAGCCTGACGCAGATTCGCGCCCGGCCGTTGGCCAGTTGCACCACCCGTGCCCCGTCGGGGGTGCCCAGGTTGTCCACGAGCTCACCCTCGCCGGCGAGGTCGAACCGCACGGTGTTGGCCGCGTCGAGACACGGCAGCCCGTCCTTGTCGAAGGCGCGGGCCTCGAGCCACGCGTCCGCGCCGTCGCGCGATGCCTCGACGAGCGTGAGCTTCGTCGCCTTGCCCCACTTCGCCGTGTGGTAGTCGAACGCGATTTTGTCGGCCAGTTCGCCCGCGGGCCCGCGGGCCACCGCGCGGACGACGTTCCGGCCCTCGGCGAGCGGCACGTGCCATCGCAAGCCCGCGGCCGGGTAGTCGGCGACGGCGCGGCGCTTCATGCCGGCCGACGTGCCGTTGACGAAGAGTTCCACCTCGGGGCAGTTGGAGTAGACGCGGATCTCCTTCGCCTCGCCCGGCTCTCCCCAGCGGTCGTGCCAGCCGTGGCCGAGGAGGTGCACCATCGGCTTCTCCGCCCAGTAGCTCTGGAAGACGTAATAGCTCTCCTTCGGTGTGCCGTCGCGGGTGACCACGCCCTTCTGGTTCACCCGCGGCACCGGATTCTCGGGCCGCAGCGGCGTGGAAAAATCCTTGAAGATCCAGGCGGCGGCGCCGGTGAGGTCCGGCATCTGCTCCTGCTCGTGGAGGTGCCAGTCGAAGAGGTTCACCATGTAGCTCTCCGACCAGTCGCCGTCCTTCGACATCCGCACCTTGCCCCCCGACGCCTTGTAGGCCTTGCCCACCTCGGCGGTCCCCTGCCCTTCCGCAACCTTCTCGAGCATCCGCTCCGGATCCTCGGCGAACCGGCCGGCATGGCTGTCGCCTCCCCACTCGGCGTGGAAGAAGTGCGGCGTGTCGGAGATCGCCTTCTGCGTGGCCGCGCGATACTCGCGGTAGCGGCCCGAATACCACCCCGCCCAGATGCTCGGCGAGTAGACGTCGACCACGTCCTTGCAGAAGTCGCAGCGGCGGATCGCCGTCTTGCGCGACGGGTCGAGCTCGTGGGCGACGCCGTTGAGCTCGGCCATGAAGGAGCGGATCGCCGCCTTGTCGAACTCGGGGAAGTCGCCCGGCCAATCGTTCTCGTTGCCGAGGCCCCAGAGGATCACCGCCGGATGGTTGCGATGCTGGTCGATCAGCGCGCGGAGCATGTCGCGGCACTGCTCGCGGTAGCGTTCGCCGCCGAGCCCGCCGCGGCACCAGGGGATCTCCTCCCAGACCAACAGCCCCAACTCGTCGCAGAGGTCGAGTACGAGCGGCGCCTGCTGGTAGTGACCGAGGCGGACGAAGTTGGCCCCCATCTCCTTGATCTGCTTCATCGTGCGGCGGACCACGTCGTCGGGCACGGCCGCGGCCACGCCTGCATGGTCCTCGTGGTAGTGCGTGCCGCGGAGGAGGAGCCGCTCGCCGTTGAGCTTGAAGGGGCCGTGCGGCACCCACTCCACGCTCCGCAGGCCAAACCGCTCGTTCATCTGGTGCTCGCCGTGGGGCGAGGCGAGCGTCACCTGGCACGAGTAGAGCCGGGGCGTGGTCGGCGACCAGGTGGCCGGTGCGGGGATCGTGAACGAGTCGAGCTCCTTCTCGCCCTCCCACGGGGCGGCCTTCATCTCGCGGCGGTGAACCACCCCGCCGGCCGGATCGCGAACCTCGATCGTGACGGCGAGTTCGTCGGTGAGCTTCTCGGGGTTGTGGAGCCGGCCGCGGACCGTGACGCTTCCCTTCCCGTCGGCGAGCACCGGGAGCACGAGCACCCGCTCGAGCGACACGGCGGGCACGTGCCTGAGGTGGACGTGTCGGTAGAGGCCGCCGTAGCGGTTGAAGTCGCTGAGATCGGAGGGAATCGACTCGGCGTCCCGCGAGTTGTCGCAGCGGATCGCCAGCGGCACCTTCCCCTGGCACGACTCGTCGGCCAGCGCGGCCGCGGCCGCGGCGGTGATGTCGAGCGTCCACTCGTCGTAGCCGCCGAGGTGGCCGCCGACCTCGGCGAGATTCACGAACACCGTCGTCGTCTGGCCGGCGCCGTCGAAGTGGAGGAGCGTGCGGCCACGCGGGAACGGGTTCTTCGACTCGAGCCGCGTGCGGTACCAGCCGTGTCCCTGGTAATACCGCTCGTCGGGATCGACGGCATCGCGGGCGTTGAAGCAGTGCGGCAGCGAGACCTTCGTCCAGGCGACGTTGTCGCTCGCCTTCTCGCCCCGCCACACCTCCCAGGCGCTGCCGAGCGTGCCGCGGTAGTGCTCCCAGCCGTCCGTCAGCCGTTGGCCATGCTCGGCGGCCGCCACCGGCCGGCCGAGGATCGGCCATGCCATCGCGGTCGTTGCGAGCGCCAGCGCCAGCAGCCATCCGCCGCGGCGATCGATCGAGATCATGCTTCCTTCTCCACGGTTCATGCGTGTCATGCGGCTGGTTGCGCAGCGTGCCGCGCGGGTCATTCGTCCACAAACGTCAGCCGGATTCGGCCGTCGCCGGCGCCGGCCAAGCCCTGCACGAGCGTCGTGTACGAAGGGGCTCGATAGACGATCCCGGCCCGCCAGAGGATGGTGGCGAAATCGGCTGGCTGCATCCGGCTGATCTGCTCGTGCGGCCAGCGGTGCGGTGCCGACACGTGGGGCACGAGGAAGTCGATGGCCCGGCGGATCGATCGGCCGTCGCGGGTCTCGTGGTGCCAGAGATCGATGTCCACGTGCTCCGCGAGCGTGGCGAGGTGGCACAGCGCCTGAAGGTTGAAGGCGGAGTAGCCGAGCGACTTCGTCCGCACCAGTTCGTGCGGCTGGCTGCCGTCGGGCTCGATCTGCACCGCGATTCGCCGCGATCCGGCCTCCTCGAGCACACCGACGGCGAGATCACGGCGGCCAGTCGCCAGGGCGAGCTGCACGACCTGCGTGTCGAAGAAGGTGCCGTGATTGTTGTCGGCGGCCCGCTCGCGGTGGCCGGGCTCGCTCTCAAGGAGCCAGTCGAGGTAGTCGCCGCCCCAGGTGGCGATCGTAGCCCGCTCGGCGGTCGAGAGCACGTCCGCATCGTCGATCAGCGACACCGCGTCGATGGCATCGACCAGATCGCGGCCCTCGATGATGCCGGCGCCCCGTCCCTCGTTGGTGCCGCGAACGGCCTGGGCGTAGCGGAGATGGGGATTCATCCTCGTCGCCTCGGCGATGAACCAGGTGCGGGCAAACTCAGCAGCGCGGTCGGCATAGCGCTTCTGGCCGGTGAACCGCCAGGCGAGCCCGAGCGTTTCCATGCTCGACCCCAGCAGGGCCGCCCGGCCGCGGTCGGTGAGCTGCCGGTCATCCGACTCCGGATTCCGCCGGCCGTCGCGGCGGACGTAGGGCAGCCCGTCTCGTGCCGTGCGATCGGGCCAGTAGTAGGGTGCGAGGCTCGCGTAGTCGTGCGGATCGCCGCTCGGTGCCGGCAACCGCTTGTCGGTCACGGTCGGCGGCGGCACGTCGAGCAACGCGTCGGCCTCTGTGACGAGCGTGTTGACGGCGTCGCAAATCTCGGGGTCGCCCGCGTCCAGCCGCCGCTCCGCCTCGTCGAGCGAACCGGGGCGAGCGGCGTAATACACCCGCGCGGCCGCCGGCCCATCGGCCCAGCTGCGTGAACCGAGTCCGCTGGCAATCGAGATCGCCGGAATCAGAACGAGCGGCCAGAGCCTTGTCATAACGCCGCCGGCTGGGCCTTTTTCTTGCTTCCCGATTTCGCCGCCTTCGGGGTCGCCTCGCCGGGCGGAGGCAGGTAGGCCGAAAGGCGGTCGATTACCGGCTTGTACTGCGGGTCGGAGGCGAGGTTGCGGGCTTCATGGGGATCGTCGCGCTCGTCGTAGAGTTCCGTGGCCACGATCTTGGAACCTCCATCTTCCCGCCAGGCCGTGAATCGCCAGCGGTCGTCGCGGACGCTGTAGCCCATCACCGGCCCGTCGGTGCCGTCTCCCTTGCCCCGCGGATACTGGCTGATGGCGACGGGCTTCACGGATCCCGTTGGATCGTGGAGCAGCGGCACGAGGCTCGTGCCGGCGAGGTCCTTGGCCGCGGGCAGCCCGCAGGCGTCGGCGAGCGTGGGATAGACGTCCACGAACTCCACCGGCGCGGCAGCCGTCTTGCCGGCGGCACATCCCGGGGCCGAGATGATCAAGGGGGCCCGCGTGGCGAGTTCGAAATTGGTGTGCTTGTGCCACAGGCCGTGGTCGCCGAGCTGCCAGCCGTGATCGCCCCAGAGCACGACGACCGTGCGGTCGGCGATGCCGGCCTGGTCGAGCGCGTCGAGCAGGCGACCGACCTGGGCGTCGGTGTAGCTGATGCAGGCGTAGTAGCCGTGCCGGAGCCGGCGGGCCACGTCATCCGGCAGCGGGTTGCCGGGGGGAATGTCGAGGTATTGGTGGAGTTCGCCGTTGGTGTGCCCGGCAAACGCAGGCGCGCCGTCCGGAAGCACGTCGATCGCCGGGCCGGGGATCGTGGCCGAATCGTAGAGGTCCCAATACTTCTTCGGCGCCACGAACGGTAGGTGCGGCTTGAGGAAGCCGACGGCGAGAAAGAACGGCTGGTCCTGCCTGGAGAGCGAGGAGATCCGCCTCGCCGCCTCGGCAGCGGTGGAGCCGTCGGGCAGTTCGTCATCGGCCTTGTCGCTCACGAGGGTGGCCGGCCCCTTGCCCGACTCCGCTCTCGGCGTGTCGGCGGAGTATTCCTCGACGCCGCCCCCCGTCTTCTTCGTGGTCTGCTTCGTCCAGTCGTCGGGATCGGTGTCGATGGACTTCCCACTGGGATACCAGTGCGGCTCGCTCCACGAGCGGCCGTCCTCGTAGCCGCGGTGGTAGATCTTGCTCAGGGCCGCGCAGTGATAGCCGTTAGCCTTGAAGTATTGCGGCAGCGTGATGCAGTCGGGAATCGCCGTGCGGAAGTGGGTCTTGAGGTCGAACACCCGTGTGACGTCGGGCCGCTGTCCGGTCATCAGCGACGTCCGCGACGGGCTGCAGACAGCCTGCTGGCAGTAGGCGTGCCCGAACACGACCCCGCGAGCCGCGAGCCGGTCGATGTTGGGCGTCTTGGCGATGCTGTTGCCGTAGCAGCCCAGGTCGGGTCGCAGGTCGTCCACCGCGATCATCAGCACGTTGAAGTGGCGGGCAGCATCCGCATCCGCGGCAGGTGCAGGTGCCGCGGCCGACGCCGCGAACAGGCAGATGAGTCCGCACATCAGCATTCGTTCACCAGGCATGCTCCACCCCCGAGGTCGATCGATCAGTCGGTAGTCTCTTCCAAGACATCGAGTATCCCATGCGGATGCTGTGAATGACAACAACGAACGCCGGGCTCGCGACTCAATTTATGCGGCGCGTTTATGACGCACATGCTCAAGAAAGGAATGACCTGCCCCACCGTTCAACGTCACCACTTTGAGAAAGAGAATCTCTGGCGGTGCAAACTAAGGGGGGCTAGAGATGCCACGAGGGAAGAAGTTCACTACGGAGAAGATCATTGGGAGGCTCCGCGAGGCTGAGGTCGG
>JBBAVQ010000052.1:12582-12862 GCA_040397625.1 Pirellulales bacterium
TCGGCGTGGAAACTTTGCGCCGCGGCTACCGTGGCGGTGCGCGGCCACCAAGCCAACGGGCCACGGCTTCCGCCTGCGTGCGGACGTGGAGCTTCTTGTAGACGTGCTCGAGGTGGGTGCGGACGGTGGCGAAGGAGACGCTCAGTCGCGCGGCGATCTCCTTCTTGGAGAGTCCCTGCACGAGCATGTCGAGCACCTCCCGCTCGCGGGCCGTCAGGGTGGACGCCATCGCCGGCGCGGCGTGGGACGTGCGGGTGAACGCCTGCACCACCTTGCGGGC
>JBBAVQ010000053.1:0-12685 GCA_040397625.1 Pirellulales bacterium
CTGGCTCGACGCCGTGGTCGCGGGCGTCTGCCACGGCAACGCCCGGGCGATGTTCATCGATCCCGTCACCGCCTGAGCCGGCCCGCCGCGACGGGCTCGGTCGAGAACCGCACGCGAACATCGGGGTGCGTGGTGTAGAGCCGCAACCGCTCGCCGTCGTGGATGAGCGTGGCACTCGACCGCTTGGGATGCGCGGAATCCACCGGCATCACCGGGTTGCCCGCCCACTTCTCCCAGCGGATGAGGTCGTCGCTCGCGGCGAGGCAGGTCTGCCACGTCTGCCGCGCAGGATCGGGGCTGGCGTGGTAGTAGGCATACCAGCGGCCGTCGAACCGCACGATCTGGTCGATCGCGATCCCGTGACGGTCATACACATCGGGGCCGCAGCCGAGTACGGGCTCGTCGCTGACGTTGGTGAACGTGCGGCAGTCCCGCGACGTGGCCAGCCACACGCCCTCGTCCCGCCGTTCGTAGTAGAGGTGCCAAAGGCCCCGGTCGAACCAGAGCGTGGGTGTGCCCCGCGGACCATCGGGGATTGCCACGCCCGACGCGAGGCGAATGTCGAGCGAGCCGCAGGGTCGCCACGAGAGCAGGTCTCGCGACGCGAGCAGGTGGGCGATGTCGTGCTCACCTTCGGCGACCATGCGAAACGTTTCGGCGCCGGATCCGTCCGGTCCGCCCACCCGCGCCACGCAGACGTCCTCCACCCAGCGGCCGGGCAGAAGCGGGCCGGCGAAACGCGTCCAGTTGAGGCCGTCGCCGCTCGTCGCATGGCCAAGCCGCCGCACCGGATCGCGGTCGGGATTCGAGCCCGTGTACCAGAGGTGCCAGCAGCCCCTGTGCCGCAGGATCCAGCCCCGCTCCCGCAGGTCGCGGTCCCAGGCATCGGCTCCGCCACCCGCAAACAGCGGCTCAGCCGACGGCGGCCCGAACGCGACGAGTTCGCGGGGCACCACTGGGCCCTCACCGCGCGCCTTTACAGCGACCAGGGCAAGCAGGCAGGCGAACGCGACGCGAAGATTCATCTCCTCATGATACGGCCGGCCGGCCGGTACGATGGATGGCGGCCGTCTGACTTTTGAGCCGAGTCGTCCATGCCGCTTCCGAGTCGCAACCTCTCCGCCCAGCTCGTCTGGCCCGTCGTGGGCCTGGTGCTGATCGCGGTGCTGGCCAATGTCGCCTTTGCTGCGTGGCTGGCGACGCGGAGCGCCGTCGTCGCCGCCCGCACCGGCCGCGAACGGATCGTGGCCGCCCTCGATCGCTCGCGAATCGCGCTGGTGCCGGCCGTCCTCGACGCGCTCGGCGACCTCACCGGGAGCGAGCTGATCGTCTGGGATGACCAGACCGATGCGCCGGGGGCCGCCACCCTCCCGCCAGAGCAGCTCGGCGAGGCGGCAGCCACGTTACGGACGGCAGGCGACGGCGATGTGATCGCGATCCGGGGCGAGCGGCACGCCGTCGCCATCGTCCACGCATCGGGAGTCCGGCCGGAGCGGGCGTTCGTGCTCACGCCCGTGAAAAGCCTCGCGGCCACGACCTGGTCGGCGGCCTGGCCGGTGCTCGCCGTGGCCGCCACGACGCTCGCGGTGCTCGTGCCGCTGGGGCTGGCCACCACCGGCCGGATCGCCCGCCGGATCGGGGCGATCGAACGACGCGTGGAACGGATCTCGCAGGGTGAGTTCGGAGTCGCGACCGCCGAGGCCGGCGACGACGAGGTGGGCCGCCTCGCCGCGGGCGTCGAGCGGATGAGCGGCGAACTGGAGTCGCTTCGATCGCGACTCGTCGCCGGTGAACGGCAGCGGCTCCTCGGCCAGCTCGCCGCGGGATTCGCCCACGAACTCCGCAATGCGATCACCGGTGCCAGGCTCGCGATCGACCTCCACCGCCGCCGCTGCCCCGGGGCCGATCCGAGCCGCCGCCCCGATGACAGCCTTGCCGTCGCCTGCCGACAACTCGACATCGTCGAGGAGGAGGTCCGCGGCCTGCTCGCCCTCGGCAAGCCGTCGGCCACGGAACCGGCGGCCTGCGACGTCGATGCGCTCGTAGCCGAGGTCTGCGAACTCGTGGGGCCGCGAGCCGCCCATGCCGGTGTTGAACTCGCGGCATGCCCCGCGTGCGGAACGACCTTCACGGGCCGTCGCGAGGCGCTGCGGGCTGCGCTTGTAAACCTCGCCCTCAACGCGATCGATGCCGCCGGGAGTGGCGGCCACGTGACCGTCGCCGCCACAGCCGGCGACCGCGGCGTGACGTTCACGGTGGAAGACGACGGACCGGGCCCGCCACCCGAACTCGGCACGGCGCTCGCCGAGCCGTTCGTGACGGGCAAGCAGGAGGGCGTGGGCCTTGGGCTGGCGGTCGCCCGAGCCGTCGCGGAGCAGCACGGCGGCATGCTCGCCTGGCGGCGGGCCGGCGGCCTCACGCGATTCACGATCGCGCTGCCAGCGGCGACGATCGTCACCTCCCGGGAAGCGGCGGAGCCCGTGGCATGAGCCGCATTCTGGTCGTCGACGACGAGCCGGCCATCGGCTGGAGCCTGCGGGAAATCCTCACCGACGAAGGGCACGCGGTTGACGTGGCGGCGAACGTCGCCGAGGCCCTCGCCGCCGCATCCCGCGCCCGACCCGACGCCATCCTGCTCGACGTTCGCCTCCCCGGTCGCGACGGCATCGAGGCGATCCCCGATCTGCGGGAGACGGCCGCCGCTCCGATCGTGGTGATGACGGCGTTCGGTGATCTCGACACCGCCGTCCGCGCCGTTCGCGCCGGCGCCTTCGACTATCTCGTCAAGCCGTTCGATCTCGAACACGTTTCGGCAGTGGTCGCCCGAGCACTCGCGGACCGCACCAACGCAGACTCGTCCACCGAACCCGAAGCCCTGCCGCAAACACTCCTCGGCTCTTCCGCCGCGATGCAGGAGGTCTATAAACGGATCGCGGCCGCGGCGGCGGACGACCGGCCGCTTCTGATCACGGGCCCCGAGGGCAGCGGCAAGGATCTGGCGGCCCGCTCCGTGCACGCCCACGGCCTCAGACCGGGCGGGCCGTTCGTCTCCACCAGCCTCGCGGCCCTCGCGCCCAGCGCGATCGGTGGTGAGCTTTTCGGAAGTAGCGATGCTGTGGGGCTCCTCGAACTCGCTGCCGGCGGCACGCTCCTGATCGAGGCGATCGAGGCGGCTCCGCCAGAGGTGCAGGCGCAACTCGCCAACGTGTTCGCGACGGGCAAACTCGCCCGCGGCGGCGCCGCGTACCCGCTCGACACCCGCCTGATCGTGGCGAGCAGGCTCGCGCCCGAAACGCTTGTCCTGGATCGCGAACTGGCGGCGATCCTCGGAACGACCGTGATCTCGATGCCGCCACTCGCCGACCGCCGCGACGACATCGAACCGCTCGCCAGGTCGTTTCTCGCCCGCCATGCTGCCGCCACGCAGGCGGCGGTCGTGCCACCGCTGTCACCCGAGTTTGTCGCGGCGATTCAAGGCCGCGACTGGCCGGAGAACGTGCGCGATCTGCGGGCAGCCGTCGTGCACGCCGCCGTGGTCGCCCGCGGCGCCACGCTGCGGGCGGAGCACCTGCCGCCGATCGAGTCGACCACCGGCAGGGCAGGGGCCGGACCACTCGACGCCGCCGGCTGCCACGTCGATGACGCGATCAAAGCCTGGGCCGCGGCGGCCCGCGCCGCCTTCGGCCGGCTTCCCGAGCCCGACCTCCACAACCGTGCCCTCCGGCTCGTCGAGGCCACGCTTCTCCGCGAGGCGCTCGCCCACACCGGCGGCAACCGCACCGCCGCCGCCAAGCTCCTGGGCCTCGACCGGGCAACGCTGCGAACCAAGCTCCGCCAGCTCGGCCTCGACGACTGACAGCCGCCCACTCAGCTGGTGAAAACTTCACCGGCCCAGGCGCCGGATTGCCCGCGCCTCCGGGGCCGCACCGCCGATAGCATGCGGAGTTCACCCCGCCGTCCGCCGTCGCCGCCATGCGCCGCACCAACCCTGCCACCACCGACCTCCGCGGCTTCACACTCGTGGAGCTTTTGGTCACGATCGCGATCATCGCCACGCTCATCGGCCTGCTCCTGCCGGCAGTGCAATCCGCACGGGAATCGGCGCAGCGGACGGCGTGCGCCAACAAGCTCCGCCAACTCCCCATCGCGTTTCACACCTACGAAACCGTCCGGCGGCTGCTGCCCCCACTGAAGCGGCTCTTCTCCGGCTCGATCACCTCCTGCGAGCCGAAGATGGCGCACCGGAACTGGGCCCCGGACGTGCTCCCTTACGTGGAAGAGGCGGCGCTGATGGCGAGCTACGACCTGTCGCGGAACTGGTGGGAGAACCACGACGGCTCCGCGCCGAACGGCGGCACCGCGGGCGTGCTCGACGACGGCGCCACCGGCAATCGCGCGCTCGTCCGAACCATCCTCCCGGTGCTGCAGTGCCCCGCGTCGCCGTTTCCCAGCCGGATCCAGGACAAGATCGAGAATCCGCGAAAAACCGGCGCATGCGGCGACTACTTCGTGGCGGCCGGCACGGGCACGAACTTCAACGCACTGGCCGGACTGGCCGCCGGCACCGTGACGGCAGGACCGGGGCCGACGGAAGCCTGGACCAACTGCGGGGCCACCGCCACCCGGCCGCGGTGCACCATCGGCAAGATCACCGACGGCCTTTCGAAAACGATTCTGCTCGCGGAAAGCGCGGGCCGCGAGGACGTGTGGCGGGGGCGCACCCGCTCTCCGGCGAACGCCGATCAGGCTGCGGGCGCCGGCTGTGCGCGGGCGCAGGGTGGTGCCTGGGCGACCAACGACAATGCCTACGGCTTCGGCGAGAAAGCCTCCGCGTGGTGCACCTCGGGCCCGACCGCAGGGCCGATCCCCACGACATTGATGCGGGTCAACGGCTCCAACGAGAACGGCTGGCTCGTGTACGGCTTTCACACCGCCGGGGCGAACATGGCCATGGCGGACGGATCGGTGCGGCTGGTGTCGGAAGACACTTCGGTGCAAATTCTCGGCCAACTCGCGACCCGAGCCGGCGGCGAGGCGGTTTCGCTCGACTGACACCGGCTGCTTTTCCCTGACTCGAGACGGCCGTAGACTGCCGGTGCAGCGTCGGCGTTGCCGACGATGGATCGATTCTCCAGCGATGAAAAGGTCACCATGGACATTCTCGGCGAGATCCTGAAGCAGGTCATCGAAGGCGCGGCGCAGCAGCAGGCCCAGCCCCAGCGGCAACCCCAACCCCAGCCGCGGCAGCAGCAGCCGCAGCAGCCCCCCCAGGGCATGCCGTCGCCGAATGATCTCGGCGACATCCTCTCGCAGATCTTCGGCGGCGGTTCGGCGCAGAACCTGCCCGAGGTCGTCAAGCAGTTCGAGGAGAAGGGCATGCGCGATCAGGTCGACTCGTGGGTTCGCACCGGCCCCAACAAGCCGGTCGATCGTCGGCAGATCGAGGAGACGTTCGGCCAGCAGGAACTCGACCGGTATGCCCGCTCCAAGAACATCGATCGCGATCAACTCGCGGAAGTCCTCGCCAAGTACATTCCGCGGATCATCGACGAGCTGACGCCGAGCGGCCAGCTCCCGGCTCGCCGCGGATGATGCCGGTGGCCTGCGCCGCCCCCTGACGGGGCGGCGCAGGGCCTCCCCGGGCGGGAGGTATACTCGCGGCTCCCAGGAGACGCGGCCCCGCCCATGAAAACGCCCGTCGTCACGATCGTCGCCGTCCTGCTGGCGTGCCTCACCTGCGGCCCCAGCCGTGCCATCGACTGGTCCGGCGTCGAACTCGCCTGGCAGAACGACCCGCGGCCGGTGGCCGACGCCCCGGTGCCCGTCGAAGTCCCGCCGTCGCGGCGCACCAGCCGGCGGGCCCAGCGACGAATCATCCGTCGCGGCGACACCGATGCGGTCACCGTCGAACCGCAACCGACGACACCGCCGCCAATGATCGAGGTGGTCGAAGAGCCGCGGCTGGGCGACCCGTCGGTGGCGGTGGAATACCAGCCTCTGCGGGACGCCGCCCTTCCGCGGGCAGTCGTGCATGCTGACCAAGCCTACGGAGAACATCCGCGGCAGCGATACGACCTCTTCCTGCCCGAGGGCTGCAGCGGGGGCGGGCTGCCGCTGGTGATGTGGATCCAGGGACGAGACTGGAGGGCGGGCAGCAACGCCGACTGCCCGGTCACGTGGCTGGTCGATCAGGGCTTCGCCGTCGCCAGCGTGGACTATCGGCCGAACGACACGGCCGTCTTTCCCGCGCAGCTCGACGATTGCCGGGCCGCACTCGCCGCCATCCGCGCCGAGGCGGAGACCTGGAGTATCGACGACGCGCGGATCTGCGTAGCCGGCCAGGGCGGCGGCGGTCATCTCGCGGCCCTCCTCGCCTTCTCAGCACCCGGTCCGCAGCCGATTCGTGAAGCGTCGGCCGACGGCGACGACGCGGCAACTGATGTCGCGGCGGTCGCGATGTTCGACGCGCCGACGCACCTACCGTCCCTCGGCGGCAACCACGATCGCGCAGGCTCCGCAGCAAGCCGGCTTGTGGGCGGGCCACTACCCGAGTTTCGCGAGGCGGCCCAGCGGGCGAGCCCGCTGGTGCATGTCTCAGCCCAGGCTCCTCCCACGCTGATCGTGCACGCCGGCCGCGGCGACGGCGTCGCCCTCGACCAGGGAAACCGACTCGACGCGGCGCTCTGCGGCGCTGGCGTCTCGAGCAACCTGGTGATTCTCGATGCGGCAGCGGGCGAGCTCGCGCCGCGACGGGGCACCCCCGCCGCCGGCGCGCTCGTCGAGTTTCTCGACCGCACGATCGGTACGGCCGCCGTGCGACACGAGAACTGACCGCCGCGGCTGCCGCCGCCGGCACGGACCCTGCGACCGGCACGAGCCGTGCGGTGTGCCTCGCCCGTCAGGCTTGTGCAGTTGTCGCCGACAGCCGCCGATACCTTTCGCTGTGCCGGTCGTCTCCGGCATCGCCGCCGCGGTTGCAAGCCCGCCTCGTCACCGGCGTCGTGTCGTCCACCACCTTCGCCTCCCCACACCAGCCCATGCCGTCCCCACGCCGCACGTCTCGCCCCACCGCCGTCCAGAACCCCCTGGAGACGTATCTGCGCGACATCAACGAGACGCCGCTGCTCACCGCCGACGACGAGAAGCGGCTGGCGGTTGCGATCGGGAAAGGCGATGCCCTCGCCCGGGACCACATGGTGCGGGCCAACCTCCGCCTGGTCGTCAACATCGCCCGCGGCTACGCCAACCGTGGACTGCCGCTGCCCGACCTGATCGAGGAAGGCAACCTCGGGCTGCTGCGGGCGGTCGAGGGCTTCGATCCGACCATGGGCACCCGGTTCAGCACCTACGCGAGCTACTGGATCAAGCAGTCGATCAAGCGGGCGCTGATCAACTCCGGCAAGACGATCCGGATCCCGGCCTACATGGTGGAGATCCTCTCCAAGTGGCGGCGGGCGACAGCCCGGCTGCTCGACACGCTCGGCCGGGCGCCGACGCCGGAAGAGGTGGCCCGCAGCCTGGGGCTCGCCCGCAAGAAACTTCCCATCATCAAGAAGGCGATTCACGTGCACCAGTCGACGCCGCACGTGGAGCAGGCCGAAGGAGGCTGGTCGCTGGGCGAGTTGATCCAGGACAGCAACGCCCGCTGCCCCGCGGACGTGATGCTCGACGACGACACGCTGAAGCACGTGCTCAAGCGAATCGACGAACTCGACCAGCGGGCCGGCACCATCATCAAGCTCCGCTTCGGCCTGACCGGCAATGAGCCGATGACGCTCAAGGAAATCGGGGCCGGCCTCGGGCTGACGCGGGAGCGGGTGCGGCAGATCGAGTCGGAGACGCTGGCGACGCTGGCCGCGGAGATCGAGGGGGTGCCGCGGGCGCGGATCCGGTTGCGGCAGGGGGCCTGATCGTCGACACTCTCCCCATGGATCTCGCCCGCCACATCCGCCCGATCCCCGACTTCCCGAAGCCGGGCATCCTGTTCCGCGACATCACCCCGCTGCTTGCCGACGCAGGCGCGTTTGCGGCGGCGATCCAGGCGCTGGCCGAACCCTGGCGGGCTGCCGGCGTGATGGCGATCGCCGCGGTCGAAGCCCGCGGCTTCCTGTTCGCCGGCCCCTTGGCCCTCGAACTCGGCGTGGGCGTGATCCCGGTGCGGAAGCCGGGCAAGCTCCCAGCCGACACGATCGCCCACGAGTACGACCTCGAATACGGCCGCGACCGGCTGGAGATGCACAAGGGCGTGCTTCCCGCCGGCGCCCGCGTGCTCGTGGTTGACGACGTGCTCGCCACCGGCGGGACGGCGGCGGCGTGCATGAAGCTCATCGAGGCGGGGGGCGGCCACGTCGTGGGGGCGTCGTTCCTCGTCGAGATCGCGCCTCTCGGCGGCCGCGAGCGGCTGGCGCCGCACCGCATCGAGAGCGTGATCGTCTACTGAGATGCGTCGCCGCGTTGTGGTGGCGATGTCGGGGGGCGTCGATTCGAGTGTCGCCGCCGCGCTGCTCGTGGAGCAGGGATACGACTGTGTCGGCGTGTTCATGCGGCATGCCTCGCCGGCGCTGCCGCCGGCGAATCCTGCCGACCCGCTGGCGATCGTGTCGCCGCGGCCGGGGCATCAGGGCTGCTGCAGCCCGACCGACGCCCTCGATGCCCGCCGCGTGGCCGACCGGCTGGGCATTCCGCTCTATGCCCTCGACCTCTCTAGGGAGTTCGAGCGGATCATCGATGCCTTCGCCGCCGACTACGGCAGCGGACGCACGCCGAACCCGTGCGTGCGCTGCAACTCCTGGATCAAGTTCGGCCGACTCTTCGACCATGCCGACGCGATCGGCGCCGCGCACGTGGCCACCGGCCACTACGCCCGGCTTGAACAGGGCCGAAGCGGGCCCGCGCTCCGCCGCGGCCTCGAGGCCGCCCGCGATCAGTCGTACGTGCTGTTCGACATTCGTCCGGATCGGCTGCGGCGGATGATGCTCCCCGTCGGCAGCCTGGCGAAGGCCGACGTACGAGCCCGGGCCGCGGCACTTGGCCTCGTCACGGCCGACAAGCCCGACAGCCAGGAGATCTGCTTCGTGGCCCCGGGCGAGCACGCCCGGCTCGTCGCGCACCGGCTCGGCGGCTCGCGGGCGGGCGAGATCGTCGATTCGAGCGGTCGCGTCCTCGGCCGTCACCCCGGGATCGAACATTTCACCGTCGGCCAGCGGCAGGGCTTGGGCATCGCCGTGGGCACGCCGCTCCACGTGATCCGCATCGAGCCCGAGACGTGCCGCGTGGTCGTGGGTCCCAGGAGTGAGGTGCCCGAGACACGCCTCGTTGCCGGCGAGGCGACCTGGATCGACACGCCGCCGACGGAAGCCTTCGAGTGCCTCGTCCAGTGCCGCGCCCAACGAACGGCCGCCCCGGCCGTCGTCACGCCACTGTCGGTAGATCGCTTCAGGGCGGAGTTCACCGGCGGCCCCGACCGATCCCCGGGACCGATATCTCCGGGCCAGCCGGCGGTCTGCTACGCCGGCGACCGCCTCCTCGGCGGCGGCTGGATCGAGGGCTGAGGCGGTCTTCGCACCCCAAAACGGCCGATTTTGCCGGGGACGAACCGCGAACTAGGCTTGAAGCAGCCCGATCGGAAGCCGATCCGCCAGCCCCACAGTCAGCCCCACAGTCAGGAGTCGCCCGCGTGAATCCCCGCCCCGCCGGTATGCCACCCGAGTTGCTCTTCGGCGTGTCGATCATCATCGGCCTCGCCGTGCTGACGATGCTGCTGCTCGTCTTCAACTACGGCCAGCTCTGGTTTCAGGCCTACTGGTCGAAGGCGCGGGTGACGTTCATGGAGCTGCTCGGCATGAGCCTCCGGAAGGTCAACGCCCGCACGATCGTCCAGGCGAGGATCATGGCCACCCAGGCTGGGCTCGGCCCCGACATCACGCCGCGGCGGCTCGAAGCCCACTACCTCGCCGGTGGCGACGTGCCCCGCGTGATCCGGGCCCTGATCGCGGCGCAGCGGGCCGACCTCGACCTCGATTTCGATCGGGCCTGCGCGATCGACATCGCTGGTCGCGACGTCCTCGACGCGGTGCAGACCAGCGTCAATCCCAAGGTGATCGACTGCCCCGACATCGCCAGCGGCAAATCGACCCTCTCGGCCGTTGCGAAAAATGGCGTCGAACTCAAGATCAAGGCCCGCGTCACCGTGCGAACCAACCTTCAGCAGCTGATCGGGGGCGCGACCGAGGAGACGATCATCGCCCGCGTCGGCGAGGGAATCATCACCTCGATCGGTTCATCCAACAGCCACTTCGAGGTGATGGAGCATCCCGACACGATCTCCAAGGCGGTGCTCCAGCGCGGCCTCGACGCCCAGACGGCCTTTCAGATCGTGTCGATCGACATCGCCGACATCGAGGTGGGCGAGAACATCGGCGCGCGGCTGCAGGCCGACCAGGCCGAGGCCGACACCCGCGTGGCCCGGGCCCGGGCCGAGGAGCGACGGAGCGTGGCAATCGCCCGCGAGCAGGAGATGAAGGCCGCCACGGCCGAAAACCGTGCCCGCGTGCTCCAGGCGGAGGCCCTGGTGCCCAAGAGCATCGGCGAGGCCTTCCGGGCCGGCCGAATGGCGAACGCCGGACCAGCACGCCCGACGGCGTGAGCCGCGGGGTCTCCCGTTCACTCTATTCGCTGCATCTTGCCACCGACTCCCGGCCTCGGCCCGCGTATTCCGTGCAAATGGGGAAATCGGCCAAACCCTGACGGCCGTTCCTGCCGATGAGGATAAGGAAGCGCGGCTGACCGTCAGGATGACGATCGAGCGACAGCCCGAAAGCCGCCTTCGCGATGCCCACGGCAAGGGAGAATGCCCATGGCGATGCGACAGTTGCGGGTCTACACCGAGCCCGACCTGAAGGTGCGGGATTTCGCGGCGGTCGAGGAGTGCGGGGATCCGGGCGTGCGGGTCTCGCTTGGCGAGATCCTTCCGCTGCTGGCCGACGCCGTCGCCAGCAGCCGCACCTGGCTCACCGACTTCGCCGACGACGAAATCACGATCTCGTCGGACCTCCACGACGTGCTCCAGGCCTACCGGCACTTCCGCCGCCCCGGCGCCTGAGCGACCCGGGCTCCTGCGGGCTGCGAGGAGCCACGCCGGTAGCGCAGGTTTTCAACCTGGTGGCAGCCGGGCCGCGCACTACGAGGAACCACCGTCACCCCGCCAGGAAGCCCCGAGCGGAAGCGAGGGGATTGAGGGTGGCGGCGGCTGGCGACCGGTACCGATCAGCGAAGCCCATCCCGTCGCTGGCGCTCGGGGCTTGTTGAACGCGATCGACCTTTCCGAATCGCATGGCATTCAGGGCCACCGGGCCACGCGCGTGATACGGTTCACACGTGATCCTCACGCAGCCGCCGTCCAAGCCCAACGCCGTGAGGCGTGGGGCGAACCACCACACGACGCGGCGTCCAGCGTGATTGGCCCGCGGCCTTACGGCCGGTCGGCTTTCACCTGCCATGCACTCGAGCGCGAGGATCACGTGGGAGCCGTGTGGCCCGTCTCAGACGTCGAGGTTCTTGACGTCGAGGGCGTGCTTCTCGATGAAATCGCGACGGGGCTCGACCTTTTCGCCCATCAGCACGCGGAACAGGTCGTCGGCCGCGGCGGCGTCGGACATGGTGACCCGTAGCAGCGTGCGGTTGGCCGGATCGAGCGTGGTGTCGCGAAGCTCCTCGGCGTTCATTTCGCCAAGACCCTTGAAGCGGGTGATCGACAGCCCCTTCTCCCCCGCCCGCCGCACGGCGGTGAGCAGCCCGCGGAGGTCCTCGAGGCCGATCTGGTTGTCGCCGCGACGGAGCGTGTAGCGGGAGTCCTCGCTGCCTGTGCGATCCTGCGGCAGCAGCGACTCGATCCCGAAGCCCATCGCCTCGAGCTCCTTGAGCCCCGCGTTGATGCTCCGCACCTCGTGCAGGTCGACGACCACCAGCTGATCGTCGCCGGTGCCTGGCGCCGTGCCCGGAGTCGTGTCGCCGACAGCCTGCGCCTCTTCGACGCGGCCCACGGCCAGTTCACCCCCGGCGGCCTTCTCCTTGCTCTTCACGAAAGCCTCGAAGTCGTCGCGGCTGGTAAACCACTTCTCCTCAATCCCGTAGTAGACGTGGTACATCGGCAGCTTGCCCGTCTTCGAGTCGCGGCGGGCGGCATGGTCGCGGAGGCTGATGCCCCGCTTCTCGAGCGCCACCAGCGCGTCTTCGAGGCCGGCGAGCGTGCGGCAGAGCTTCTGCATCTCGTCCCCGGAAATCTCGCGGCCGCCGCCCGGCATGAACACGCCCTCTCCGAGGCCTTGATCGAGGAGCTGCGTCTTCATCTCCTCCTCGGTCTGCACGTAGTAGACCGTCTTCTTGGAGCGGACGCGGAACAGCGGCGGCTGGGCGACGTAGACGTGTCCCTCGGCCACCAGCCTGTACATCTGCCGGTAGAAAAACGTCAGCAGCAGCGTGCGAATGTGCGAGCCGTCCACGTCGGCGTCGGTCATGATCACGATCTTGTCGTACCGCCGCTTGGAAAGGTCGGCCTCGTCGCCGATGCCGGCGCCGATCGCCGAGATCACACTCCGGACCTCCTCGTTGGCAAGCACCTTGTCTTCGCGACTCTTGTAGGCGTTGATGATCTTGCCGCGGAGCGGCAGGATCGCCTGATACTCGC
>JBBAVQ010000054.1:0-12638 GCA_040397625.1 Pirellulales bacterium
GGTTGCTCTTCCGCATGTCGAGCACCACCTCCTCGTAGACGAGCAGTTCGTCGTGCAGCGAGAGGTTGTAGCTGTTGGGATTGAGCCGGCTGTCATCGAACGGCTCGATGATGACGTTGCGACCGAGCTGCTGCCGGATCTCGTTGCCGGAGAGAATCATGAGAGCTCCCGTACGCAGGCGGAGGCGAAACGCACGAACGGGTGAGACGACGCGGGAGGAAGTCTACGCCGCCGACCACGATCCTGCCCATGGGGCCCGCGGCCGCGGCCTCCAAACTCGACCGACAGGTCAGCGGGAACCCCGCGGCTTCACCCCGACACGCGGGCAGAGGTCGAACAGGGCACATCCGTCGCAGGCCGGACTGCGAGCGGCGCAGGCGCCGCGGCCGTGTTCGATGAGCCGGTGGCTGAACGCGATCCAGTGCTCGCGGGGCAGCACCCGCACGAGATCCCGTTCGGCCCGGACGGCGTCGGTGGCCCGGGTCAGGCCGAGCCGCCGCGAAATCCGGCCCACGTGGGTGTCCACGACCACGCCCGATGCGATCCCGAAGGCCGTCCCGAGCACGACGTTGGCCGTCTTTCGCCCCACGCCGGGCAGGCGGACGAGGTCGTCCATCGTGCGGGGCACCTCGCCTCCGTGGCGGTCCACGAGCGCCCGTGCGCAGCCCAGAATGCTCTTCGACTTGGCTCGAAAAAAGCCGGTGCTGCGGATCACAGCCTCCACATCCCGCTGCTTCGCCCCGGCGAGGGCCGCCGGATCGGGCCAGCGGCGAAACAACTCCGGAGTCACCATGTTGACCCGCTTGTCGGTGCATTGGGCCGACAGAATCGTGGCGATCACGAGCTGAAACGGCGAGGTGAAGTCGAGCGAGCAGTGGGCGCCTGGGTAGGCCTCACCGAGCACTCGGGCCACGGCCTCCGCCCGGTCTCGCCGGGCCGTGGCCGATTCCCGCCGGGCGGCTGCCGCGGGGCCGACCGCACCGGATGCCTGCCCCTTCCGGGGTCGGGTGTTACGATTCATGGCGTGCCTCCGGCCCAGACGCTGGGCGGCACGCCAGGACACTCCGGACGCGAATCGGTACATGGCCTCGGATACACACGACTACGAGCCGCTCTATCTCGCCGGGATCGAGAAGTTCAACGAGTGCGATTATTACGAAAGCCACGAGGTCTGGGAGGAGCTCTGGACCGAATACCGGGGCCCTTCCCGGAAGTTCTACCAGGGGCTGATCCAGGCGGCCGTCGCGCTCTACCATTTCGGCAACGGCAACATCCGCGGGGCACGAAAGCTCCACGGCAGCGTCCACGGCTACCTGGAACCCTACGCCCCGAAGCATCTCGGATTGAATCTCGTCTCGTTCCTGGCCGACTTCGACCGCTGCCTTGCCGACGTGGCAAAGAGCACCGAGGATTTTCCCGAGATCACGCTCGACCCCGAGTTGCTTCCCGAGATCCATCTCGACCCGCCTCCCGCGGCCCCTGCCGCCTGACTTGAACCGCTGCACCGCCCATGTCCGACGAGCCGCTCGCCTTCTCGCCAGACCAGTTCTCCGGACTCGCGCGGATGTTTCCGTTGCCGAATCTGGTGATGTTTCCGCACGTGATGCAGGCCCTCCACATCTTCGAGCCCCGCTACCGGGCGCTGTTCGAGGAGGCGATCGAGGACGACCGGCTGATCGCGTTGGGGTCGCTCGCCCCGGGCTGGGAGGACAACTACGACGGTCGCCCGCCCCTGCGACCACACGCCTGCCTCTGCCGGATCGCCACCCACCAAAAGACCGACGAGGGGACCTACAACGTGCTGGTGCTTGGCGTCCGCCGCCTCCACCTCGTCCGCGAACTCCCGCCCAAGAAGCTCTTTCGTGTGGTCGAGGCGGAACTGCTCGACGACGTGGAGTCTGACGCGGCGCCGTCCGACACCGCCGCCGTGCTGCAGCGGCAGCTGCTCGAGGCGTTCAAGCAGTCGATGCCCCAGGTGCCCAATGCCCACGACCAGCTCGACCAGCTGCTCGGCAGCCAGATCACGCTGGGCATGCTCACCGACATCGTCGCCTACACGATCGACCTCGACCTCGACACGAAACTCCGTCTGCTCTCCGAGTGCGACGTGTTCGAACGGGTTCGGCTCCTGCTCGCCGCGATCACGTCGCGATCCGCCGCCGGCCAGCGGCGGACCTTCCCGCCGGATTTCAGCCCGAACTGAATTCACGGCTGCACGGCCATCGTGGCCCGTGCAGCCTGGTCGCGAAACACGGCCCTCCGGGCCTTGCCGCATCAAACGGCACGGCCATCGTGGCCCGTGCAGCCTGGTCGCGAAACACGGCCCTCCGGGCCTTGCCGCATCAAACGGCACGGCCCTACGCCGCGAGGGGCTGCCCGTGCCCGGGAGCCGGGCTATGGGAGCAAGCGCAGCCAGGATGGCGAAGCGCAGCGGACATGCAGGGAGCGTCGGGCAGGATGCCCGACGCGAACGTCCGGCGATGGGCATGGGCAGCCCCGAGCCTCGCAGCACTGCCGGCATGCCCCCATCGCTTACGCGATTGGGCTTCCTGATGGAAACGAACGGCCGGGCACGGAGCATGGGCAGCCCCGAGCCTCGAACCAGACAGCCACAGGTTGAAAACCTGTGCTACGGGAGGCAAACGGCTGGTAAAGTGGTTCCGCCATGAACCAACCCCATTCCCAACCACATTCCGTCGATCACGCCCGCATCGAGCGGGCCGTCCGCGAGATCCTCGCCGCCGTCGGTGAGGACCCCGACCGCGAGGGCCTTCTCGAAACGCCCGCTCGCGTCGCCCGGATGTATGCCGAGATGTTCAGCGGCCTTCGCCAGGATCCGCGGGTGCATCTCCAGAAGGCCTTTCAGGAGAAGTACGACGAGATCGTGCTCGTTCGCGACATCGCCTTCAACAGCGTCTGCGAGCATCACCTGCTGCCGTTCATGGGCCATGCCCACATCGGCTACATGCCCGATGGCCGCGTGCTCGGCCTCTCCAAGCTGGCCCGCGTGGTCGAAGCGGTGTCGCATCGCCCGCAGGTGCAGGAGCGGATGACCGAGCAGATCGCCGATCTCTTGGAGCATGACCTGGGGGCGAAGGGAGTGGCGGTCGTCGTCGAGGCCACCCACACCTGCATGACCATCCGTGGCGTGCGGAAGCCCGGCAGCCTCTGCGTGACCTCCGCGATGAAGGGCGTGTTCCGCTCGAACGTGTCGAGTCGGGCGGAGGTGATGTCGCTCATCTACGGCAGCCGCCGGCAGTGAACGGGCCCACGAGGCCGCGGCGGGGCATGACCGCGCGGAAACAGGCATGAGGCTCCTCGTCGACTTTCTCTGCCGCTTCGGCTGGGGGATGGCGGCGGCACTCGCCGTGACGCCCGCGACGATCGTGCCCGCCGGGTTCTTCCGCGTGAACCTGCTCGTGGTGCTCGGCCTGGCAAGCGTGGCCGCGTTTCTCGCCCGCGCCGAGGCGGGGGGGCCGGCGTGGATCCTCGCGGCCGTTGCCGCCGTCGTGGCGTGGCTCGGGAGCATCGCCTGGTTTGGCGAGCGGACTCGGGCGGGAATGATGCTCTGCCGCCTCGCGGCCGCGCTGCTCGCCGCGGCAACGGTGCTGGTGCAGTCGCGGCCCGGCGCGGCAGCCGCCGGCGAGGCCCTGATCTCCGGGCTGGTGGTGGGCCTCACCGTGCATGCCATGCTCCTCGGCCACTGGTATCTCAACGCGCCCGGGATGAGCGTTGACGCGCTGCGAAAGATGATCGACTGGGCACTGGCAGCCTGGGGGGTGCAACTCGCGCTCAGCCTGGCGACCGCCGCGAGCGATCCCTCCAGCGTGAAGCTCACCGGCGGCACGGCCACCGCCCTGCTGTCGCTCCGCTGGCTCGCCGGGCTCGTCGGCCTGCCCGTGCTCCTCGTGATGAGCCGGAAAACGCTCGACATTCCCAACACGCAGAGCGCCACGGGTATTCTCTATGTGGCCTGCCTCGCCGCGATCCTCGGCGAACTCACCGCCCAGTTGCTCCGCGCTTCCTGATCCCTGCTTCCTGATCCCTGCCTCCTGATCCACGCCCCACCCACCATGCGGATCACCTACGCCTGTCCGTCGTGCGGATCGACCGTCGCCGTCGAGGGCGTGGAGTCGGCCGCCTCGATCGCCTGCCCGCGGTGTGCCGCCGCAGTAGAGGTGCCCGCCGGAGCGATCGTCTGGGCCGGGCCGGGGGGCGAGCCGGTGAGCCCAGGCGCGGGCGAGCCGCGGCTCCGCCGCTGCCTGGTCTGCCCGTGCACGGAACTCTTCACGCGGAAAGACTTCCCGCAGCGGCTCGGCGTGGGGATCGTGGTGGCCGGCTTCGCCGCAAGCTGCGTCACGTGGGCCTGGAGGCTGCTCGTGCCGACGTTTGCGATCCTGTTCGGCACGGCCCTGCTCGACGTCGTGCTCTACCTGCTCATGCCCGAGTGCCAGACCTGCTACCGCTGCGGCGCCCGCTACCGCGGCGTCGGCGGCCACCAGGAGGGCTTCGACCTCGAGACGCACGAGAAGCATCGGCAGCAGCGGCTGCGACTCGCCGAACACTCGGCGGCGGGCCGGCCGCCGTCTCCCACCTGACGCACGCCGGCCGAGGACCGCATGGATCAGGAACGGCAGCGGATCGAGGAAGACCTCCGCGGCGTCGTCTCCGGCGACGTGATCTGCGACGACGTGGGCCGGTCGCTGTATGCCACCGACGGCAGCCTCTTCGAGGTGCAGCCGCTCGTGGTGGTGCGGCCGCGGACTGCCGATGACGTGGCGGCGACCGTGCGCTGGGCGGCAGAGCGGGGCGTGCCGGTGCATGCCCGCGGCGCCGGCTCGAGCGTCGCCGGCGGGCCGCTCGGCCCCGGTGTGGTGATCGACTGCTCGCGGCACATGCGCCGCGTGATCGAGACCGGCCCCGACACGGTGCGGGTGATGCCCGGTGTCGTCGATGCGCAGCTGGAGCAGCATCTTGCCCGGCGGCGACGGACCTTCGGCCCCGATCCCGCCAATGCGGTCACGACCACCGTGGGCGGCATGATCGGCCGCGACTCCTCGGGAAGCCGGTTTCTCCGCCACGGCGCCGTGCGTGGCCGGCTTGTCTCCGCGGAGGTGGTGCTCGCCGACGGGGTGATCGTGGAGTGCGTGCCCGCGGCGGCCGACCAGTCGGCGGAAGCTGCGGCATGCGGCCGACTCGCGGCCGGCGTGGCGACGATCATTGAAGGCTCGAGTGAGATCATCGCCGCAGCGCAGCCGGCGAGTCGGGCCACGCACGGTGGCTACCGGTTCCATGACCTGCTCCATGACGGCCTGGTGGACCTACCCCGACTCCTCTGCGGGTCGGAGGGCACACTCGGGATTGTCACCGCGGCCACGCTGCGGACCGTGCCGGCGGATGCCGCGACCGCGGTGGGGCTGCTCCTCTTCGATTCGCTCGAAGGTGCGGCGGAAGCAGCGCTGAAGATCCTGCCGCTCGGGCCGAGTGCCTGCGATCTCTTCGACCGTCGGCACCTCGCCCTGGCCCGCGGCACCAAGCCATCGTTCGACCTGCTGATTCCGCCGGTTGCGGAGGCGGGCCTGCTCGTGGAGTTCAGCGGCGACGAGCCCGCAGACACCGGTGCACGACTCGATCAGGCGACGGGCCTCACGCAGCGTGGCCGCACGGGCTGCATCGACGTCCGCCGGGCCGAGGATGCCTTCGACGCGGCCTTCTTCTGGGAGCTGTCGCGCAACAACGTCTCGACGCTCCACGGCGTCCGGGCCGAGATGCGGCCGGTGCCGTTCATGGAGGATGTCGTGGTGCCGCCGCCGGCGCTGCCTGACTTCCTGCGGCGGCTCCAGGAGGTGCTCAAGCAGCATCAGGCCACCGCGATGCTCTTCGGCCACGCCGGCCAGGGCCAACTCCACCTCCGCCCGCATGCCGAGCCGCGGCGGCCCGGCGAACGGCAGCGGCTCGAGGCGCTGGCCGAGGCCGTCTATGCGGAAGCCGCCGCGGTGGGCGGCACCATCGGCGGCGAACAGGGGCTCGGCCTCTCGCGGACACCCTCGTTTCGCAGACTGTTTCCCGAACTCGCCGGAGTCGGCGACCAGATCAAGCGGGTCTTCGATCCGGGCGGCGTGCTCAATCCCGGCCGGCTCGCGGCGGCCGGCGGCGACTCGGCCGCGCCCTCGTGGGCCTCGTTCCGGCCATCCCTCGCGGCCGCCCCACCGCCTGCCACCGAGACCGACGCCGCGCCGCCCATCGCGCCGCTGCCGGTGCTCACCTGGGATCGCGACCGCCTGGCCGTCGAGGCCGACGCCTGCAACGGCTGCGGCAGCTGCCGCAGCACGTCGGCGGCCACGCGAACCTGCCCGCGCTATCGTGAGAATCCATGCGAGGAGGCCTCGCCCCGCGCCAAGGCCGATGCGGTGGCGGCCGTGCTCGCCGGCACGATCGACCCGAAGTCGTTGTCCACCGCGGCCGTCCGGGCGCTGGCCGACACCTGCTTCAACTGCCACCAGTGCCGCACCGACTGCGCCGCGGGCGTTGACATCCCGGCGCTGGTGACGGAACTGAAGGCGGCCCATCATGCGTCCAACAGCATCGACGTGGGCCGCTGGCTGCTGGCACGCGTCGATGCGATCTCGGCCACCGCGGGCCGGTCGCGGACGCTGGCCAACTGGGCGATCGCCAGCCCGCAGGCCCGCTGGCTCCTGGAAAGGACGCTGGGGATCGCGGCCGGCCGCAAGCTTCCGCCCTTCACAGGCAGGCAGTTCATGAAGTGGGCAGCCCGCCGGGGCATCACGCGGCCGAGCCGGCGCAGCGGCCCGCGCGTGCTCTACTTCCTCGACACCTACGCTCGCTGGCACGACCCGCTTCTCGCGCAGGCCTTCGTCGCCGTGCTCGAGCGAAATGGCATCGGCGTGTTCGTCGATCCGCGGCAGGTGTCATCGGGCATGCCGCTGGTGTCGGAGGGCGACCTCGACGGGGCGCGGAAGCTGGCGCGGCGGAACGTGCGGGTGCTCGCCGAAGCGGTGAGGCTTGGCTACCGGATCGTCTGCACCGAGCCGTCGGCCGTGACCTGCATCACGCACGACTATCCGCTGCTGCTCGACGACGAGGAGCTTCCTCGGATCACCGCCGCCACCTGCGACGCGATGACGTTTCTTTGGGAACTCCATCGCGAGGGACGGCTCCGGCTCGACTTCAGTCCGCTGTCAACGCGGCTGCTCTACCACGCGCCCTGCCACTCGCGAATCGGCGTCGCGGCTGCCACGCCGGCCGAGCACGTGCTGCGGCTGATTCCGGGCCTCACGCTGCAGGTGGCGGACCGCGGCTGCTCGGGCATGGCCGGCACCTTCGGCCTGACCCGCGAAAACTACCGGACGAGCCTCCGCATGGGCCTCGGCCTGATGTCGGCGGTGCGAGCCGGCGGCGTCGAGGCAGGCGCTACCGAGTGCAGCGCCTGCCGGATACAAATGGAGCAGGGCACCACCAAGCCGACGGTCCATCCCCTGAAGCTGCTCGCCAAGGCCTACGGTCTGCTCGACGGCCCATCGCCCCAGGGGCTCGACGGCCTGCTGACGGCCACGAGCGGCCGGTTGACGACCACCTGACGCCCGCTCCCCGACGGCACGCCATGCACCCCTCCGACCATGCGCACCGTGCGGCGACCCTGAGGATCGCCGTGTTTGCGGGGATGGCCGACCTCGTCGGGGGCCGGACGATCGAGATGCCGTGGAGCAGTGGGACGGTGGCCGACGCCCGCGGGCTCGTCGCCGAACGGCATCCGGCGGCAGCCGCGCTGCTCGCCCGCAGCGCCTTCGCCATCGACAGCCGCTACGTGGGAGACGACGAACCGCTCGCCGCGGGCGACGACGTGGCGATCATTCCTCCCGTGAGCGGAGGCTGACGTGTCATCCACAGGGAGTCCGGGAACGCACGAGGCCCTCGGGCACGCGGCCTGCCGCCGCGAACCGATCGACACCGCGGCAGTCCTCCGAGCCGTCGGGCACGTCGCTGCCGGAGGCAACGTGCTGTTCGTCGGCACTGCCCGGGGCACGACCGACGGCGTGGCGACCAGCCTGCTGGAATACGACGCCCACGAGCCGCTTGCACTGGCCACGCTCGACGATCTGCGGCGGGATGCGATCGCCCGCTTCGACCTCGTCGCCTGTGCGGTCGTGCATCGCCTCGGTATCGTGCCGCCGGGCGAGGCATGCGTGGCCGTGGCGACGAGTGCGCCCCATCGGGCCGCAGCCTTCGCCGCCGCCGAGTGGCTGATGGCGGCGATCAAGCGGGATGTCCCGATCTGGAAGGCGGAGGAGCGGCCCGACGGCCGCCGCGCGTGGCTCCACCCCGAGTCGGCGCCGCGGCCGGGAGGCAGGCCATGACCGCAGCCGCACCCCTCGTGGACGGCTTCGGCCGCGTCCACACCGACCTCCGCATCAGCGTCACCGACCGCTGCAACCTCCGGTGCAGCTACTGCATGCCGCTGGAGGTGGTCTTCAAGCCGCGGGAGGAACTGCTCACGTTCGAGGAGATCGCCCGCGTCGCCGGCGTGGCGGCCGCGCTCGGCATCCGCACGATCCGGCTCACGGGAGGCGAGCCGCTCATGCGTCGCGACCTGCCGATCCTGGTGCGGTTGCTCACGGCGGTGCCGGGAATCGAGGAGGTGGCGATCACCACCAACGGCCTGCTGCTTGCCGAGCAGGCGGCCGATCTCCGCGCGGCCGGCCTCGCCCGGCTCAACGTCAGCCTCGACAGCCTCACCGCGCAGGGCTTCGAGCGAATCGCCCGCCGACCGGGCCTCGACCGCGTGCTCGCGGGCCTCGAGGCGGCGAAGCGCGAGGGCTTCGAGCGGATACGCATCAACGCCGTGTCGATCAGAGGCCTCACCGAGGCGGAGATCGTGCCGCTCACCCGCTTCTGCCGCCGCGAGAACTTTCATCTGCGATTCATCGAGTTCATGCCGCTCGACGGCGAGGAGGCGTGGGATACGTCGCAGGTGCTCTCCGGCGCCGACGTGCGGACGATTCTCGAACGCGAGATCGGCCCGCTCGTGGCGGAGAACGCCGACGATCCGGGACAGCCGGCGATCGACTACCGCTGGGTGGACGGCGGCCGCGTGGGCTTCATCAATCCGGTCTCAAGGCCGTTCTGCGACCGGTGCGACCGCCTCCGGCTCACGGCCGACGGGCAGGTTCGCAACTGCCTGTTCTCGACGGTGGAGTGGGACGCCCGCGGACTGCTTCGGAGCGGCGGCGACGATGCGTCGTTGGCGACGCTGATCCGCGACTGCGTGGCCGCGAAGCGGGCGGCCCATGGAATCGACACGCCCACCTTCGCGCGGCCCGCCCGCGCGATGTATCAGATCGGGGGCTGACGACGATGGCCGAGTCTCGCTCCCGTCGCTACCTCGACAACGCCGCCACCTCGTGGCCGAAGCCCGACGAGGTGATCGCGGCCTGGAATCATGCCGCGATTCGAGTGGGCGCGACCGCCGGCCGCGCGGCCTACCGCGAGGCCGTGGACGCCGACGCGATCCGTCATCGTGCGCGTGCGGCGGCGGCACGGCTCCTCGGCGGCGTCGATCCGGATCGCGTCGCCCTGCCCGCCGGCTGCACACTCGCCCTGAATATGGCGATCCACGGACTGGTGAAACCCGGCGACCACGTGATCGCCACGGCGGCCGATCACAACGCCACCCTGCGGCCGCTCCGCTGGCTCGAACGCGCGGGGGCGATCTCGCTCGAGATTCTGCCGTGCGACGGGCTCGGCCGCGTTGACCCTGCCAGCGTGTCGGCGGCCTGGCGACCGGCCACACGGCTGGTGGTGCTCAGCCACGCGTCGAACGTCACCGGCGCGCTGCAAGACGTGCCCGCGATCGCAGCCATCGCCCACGACCGCGGCGGTCTCGTGATCCTCGACGCCGCGCAGTCGCTCGGGCAGGTGCCCTGCGACGTGCCCGGGTTCGCGGCCGACGTGGTGGCCGCACCGGCGCACAAGTGGCTGCTGGGCACTTCGGGGGCGGCCATCCTCTGGTGCCGCGACGGCGTCGAGCCCACGCCGCTCGTGCAGGGGGGCACCGGTTCCGCAAGCGATTCGCTCGACATGCCGGAGGCGTTCATCGACCGACTGGAGGCGGGCACGCCGGATGTGCCGGCGCTCGCCGCCTTCGCCGCCGCGAGTGGCTGGCTCGAGGAGCGGGGCGTGGCGGCAGTCGGCGACGGCTGCCGAAGGCTCGCAGCCGACGCGGCTGCGAGGCTCCGTGAGTGCCGCGGCGTTGCCGTGAAGTCGGTGGCTGACGGCGCGCCGATTGTGAGTTTCACCGTCGAGGGCTATGCTCCCGCCGACGTGGCGACGGTGCTCGAGACGGCTGCGTGCGTTCAGGTGCGGTCCGGCTTTCACTGTGCGGCCCTCGTGCACGAGCATCTCGGCACGCGGCACGACGGCACGGTGCGGGCGAGCTTCGGGCCATTGAACACTGACGACGACGTGGCGGCGTTGGTTGCTGCCGTGGCGGAAGTCGCCAACTGAGCGCCCACTGAGGATGCAAGGAGGAGACGATGGCGGGAATCCCCAAGGATGTCTGGTATGCCGGCGGCCTGCGGTTTCAATGCACGCAGTGCGGCGACTGCTGCTCGGGCGCCGAAGGCTATGTCTGGGTGAACCAGGCCGAGATCGACGCCATGGCCACCCGCACGGGGATGACCACCGCCGCCTTCGAGAAGGCCTATGTGAAGCACGTGGGCGTGCGGCGATCGCTCAAGGAGCGGCCGAACGGCGATTGCGTGCTGCTCGACAAGACCACGCGGAAGTGCACGGCCTACGAGGAGCGGCCGCGGCAATGCCGCACCTGGCCGTTCTGGGATTCAAACCTCGCCAGCCCCGCCGCCTGGGCCGAGGCGGCCGAAGCCTGCCCCGGCTGCAACAAGGGCAACCTCGTGCCGCTCGAAACGATCGTGGAGCAGGCGTCAAAGATCCGGGTGTGAACGCACGGATAGGACGAAGGACCGGACGGTCGTCGGCACTTGGGCAGCGACTTTTTCGTCTCAAAGGCCGCGAATCGCTACCTGCTGAAGTCGGGCACGGTCGCGTGGATCATCGACAACGTGATCCCCGGCATGACGATCCAGCTCAGGCCTGAACCACGATCGGGCAAGCGGGTCGTCATGACCTTCATTCCCGGCAGCGTGGCAGTGCTCGCCGACGTGTTTCCATAGATCTTGCCGTCGCTCACAGAGACCCCAGTCACAACGCTGTCGCCCAGTCCGTTCGCCGTGGTGTCCTCGCGGTGTGGCTTCTGCCCACTAAACCCCAGGCAAACCCCAGGCCAATCCCCAATAAAAGAACGAAACAGGCATTGCGTGCACAAAACGGGCCAAACCGGCCAAAAACTGTAGCGACTCGCTCCGCTTGAGGGCAGGAGAAGTGGAGCGATTCGCTCCAGTGGGTGGAGCGATTCGCCCCAGTGGGTGGAGCGATTCGCCCCAGTGGGTGGAGCGATTCGCCCCACCCACCCACGGCTTCAATGGCCGTGAGGAAGTTCGACGCACCAACGAAAAATCATGTCCTAGGCCAAAATACGTGGTTGTTCGTTTTTTTCAGAAGAATTGCTGTGACTGGCACGGGACTTGCATGTTGTTCGTGGGTTCGAATCTCGATTCCCTGCCTGCTGAATTTTGGTTTCTCAAAACCGCTTTGTCTTGGTTCCGCCTCTTTAAGGACAAGGAGATGTCTTCATGACGCTGCAACTGGCCGATCTGCTCCCCGGGCAACCGGACGCGAAGCGTGCCCTGACGGGGGCGGCGGGATTGCTGGCGGCCGTCTCCGGGGCCAGCCCGGGATCTGTTATGGCGGAACTCGTCACCGTGACGACGACGCAGCAGTACAGCGGGACGGCGTCTCCTCAGGGTACGACTGCGTCGTTCGACGTTCTCTTCACCCCGGTCCAGAACGCCACCGATCTGGTGTCGATCAGTGCCGGCTCCGTGTACACCGGGGAATCCGCGTCCCTCACGATACAAGCCATCGCTTCGGACGACTCACCGTTGACGCTGTTCGGCCCGTACTCCATGAACGACTTTTTCCAGACGGTGCCGCTCTCCACCATCACGAACAACGCGTTCACGGACTTCTCGGCGCAGGACATCAAGGGACTGCGATTCTCGATCCAAAATTTCGCCGGGTTCGGGCCGACCGGCTTTCCGTCGCTCACGCTCCCCGTCGGCACGGAGCTGGTGTTCAGCGCGGTGCCCGAACCCGCGGCGGCAATGCTGCTAGGCTGCGGCCTGGCTGCGGTGCTGATCGGCCGCCGATTCAGAAAGCTTCGCTCGGCGGTATCCGCGCGGTGACCTTGCCGCGACGGTCCATCGCAGATCATTCGCCCGGCAGTGAAAAGAGTCGTTGAAACTCGGCGAATTTTCCCTGCGGGCCGCGGGTGATCTCGGTGACGTACTCAAGGCTCACTCGCAGGCTGCCGCCGAGTGCCTCCGCGGCGACCGCGATCACGTGCTGCTCCTCCGCAGGGCTCAGTGGACGGGCCACGACCAGCCGGAAACAGACGTGATCGGGGGCGGTCTGCACGACCTGGTGCTGGAGAATCGCCCCGACCTGCATCACGGCCCGGTGGCCGTAGTAGGGCGGACGGAGGT
>JBBAVQ010000055.1:0-12501 GCA_040397625.1 Pirellulales bacterium
GCACCCTCCGCGAACCGAGTGCCCGCATGCGCTCTCGCAATCCTGCGAGGAACGCCTCGAGCATGCCGCCGCGATCGAAGAGCACCACGCTCCACAGCGTCATGTCGAGATATAGCGGACTGCCGGCCGCGAGTTCTTCCGGGGTCTTGAACACCGGGGAAAGTTCGATCTCCGGGCCCTGGTCCGACCACACGCGCGACCTGACCGCCCGGGTGGCATCGGCCACGGGCCGAAACTCACGCATCCGTTTCATCCGGCTCGGCGGAAGCGGCTCGGCGACGATGAGCAGATCAAGGTCGGACGCCGGCGTGGCCGCATCCCGCGCCCAAGACCCGAAGATCGCAACTGCGATCAGCCGCTCGCCATACATGGCGGCAGTCGCCCCATGAACGGCCCTGAACAGATCATCGCGAGCGGACGAACTCATGCCGGTGCATTGTAAAGCATGAAACCGCCCACGGCACGTTTGGCGTTTCGCCGGAGGCGAGCCGTCCGCAGTCCCTATTCAGCGGCCTGCCCGTCGGGTCCGGCATCCGTCCAGACGAGCCGCGCCTCGCCTCCCCGGCTGCCAGACACGATGGCGTATTGCTCGAACTCCCTCGCGATGCTCACGGCGTCGGCCTCGGAGATCCCGAGTACGAGCAGGCTCGGCTCCGGCGGCCAGTCGCCGTCGTCGGCCTGGCCTTCGCCCTGGAAGCAGTTGAGGCCGCGACCGCGAACGAGCATCTCGAGCCGCATCATTCGCTCGGCGTTGGCGTCTTCGTCGAGCGGTGCCGACCGCGGATTGCACGCCGTGATAAACGCCCAGTCGGTCGCCCGTGATTCGGCGAGCAGGAGGTCGAGCGGCATGCACCGCGCCCCGCAGCGGATCGAGATCGGTTCCCGGCCCGGCACGATCACCGAGTACGACGTGGACCGATAGGCGGATTCGAGCTCTGGATCGAGCATGTGCCACCGGACGGTGAAGGTGACAGCAAGCGGCGGGGAGACGAGATTCTCTGGCCAACTAGTCTAAAAAACGTGGGGCACCCTTCAACCCTCTCAGTCCAAGCCGCAGAGGTTTCGCGGGCGGTTGGCCAGGTTGCCAACCTGTGCTACGAGGAGATTCAGGAAGGGACACAGGTTGAAAACCTGTGCTACTTGAGAACCTGTGCTACGTGAAAACCGAAATACTCCCGACCCAAAAAATACTCCCGACAGGGATCGAACCTGTAACCTTCAGCTCCGGAGGCTGACGCTCTATCCAATTGAGCTACGGGAGCAACGAACCTGCGGCAGTCTAGCAGCAGCCCCACGGCCGAGAAAGCAGCGGTGTTTCGCGGGCCGCACCGCGACGGATGGCCCGCCGGCTGCGATCACGCCGACCGCTTGAGTTCTCGGGCTGGCTGGTCGATGTGCGGCCGCGACACCTCGTGCGATTCGTCGATCCGGTAGGTGCGTGCCGACGAGTCGCCCTCCGCCTCGCGGATCGCGGCCTCACGCATCAAGGCCCGCAGCTGCATGGTGCGGCCGAAGCACGAGCCAAACTGCACCAGTGCCGTGAGCCGACCCGCGATCATCGCAAACGTGCCAAAAGGGGCCGTCAGTGCCGCATGCCGCAGCACTTCGCCACCATGGGCGAGCAGCGCGGGCACGGCTCGCTCGCACGACAGCGACCGCCAGAAGAGCCGCTCCGCGTGCAGGCCCGCCACGAATGGCGACTGCCGCTGCTGCCGAGGTCCGCTGACGACCCGCGAATCGGGCTCGAGCACTACGTCGGCCTTGGAGGCGGTGAGTCCGGCCGCCAGGTCGGCCGCCGCCAGCGCGTCGCCGCAGGCGGTCGAGAGCCCGATCTCGCGAAGCATGTCGGCTCGCCAGAAGCCAGCTTCGAGCAGCGGGGCCGAGGGCAGGGCCCCCGTCACGATGCCGCCGGCTTTCCGCCGCGGCACCACGGTCACACCGCGGCCGCCGGCCGTCCGGCGAATGCCGGCTGACACCGGCTGCTCGTGATCGGCCTCGGCCACCGCCAGCGGCACCACGGCCGCCACGTTCGGCTGTGCGAAGTGCCTGAGCGCCGCATTGGCCCAGCCTTCGGTCGCCTGCCAGCCCGCGGCGAGAATGTGGATCACGTCGCCGCCGGCCGCGGCGATGCCGGCCGTTACGCAGCCGACGAGGCCTGAGCCCTTCGCCGCATCGACGAAGGTCACTTCCTCGCGGATGTTCCACGGGTCGTCGTACGGAGTGCCGAGCGCCACCACGATCTCGGTGTTGTCGGGGCGGTGCTCGAGGACGCTGACGAGCGTCTCTTCGAGGCCGGTCACGCCGGTCGCGGGAACCACCACCGTGAGCCGACGCGCACCGCCGGCCTGACGCTGCATCACCATGATCCCCCGCTCCGTTCCCCTACCGTCCGCGCAGACGATCCCCCCGGACCGTGAGCGATTTCTGCTACTTCATCGAACGTCAGCCCGCCTCGATCAGGCGGCGACCCGCTGGGGCTGAAGTTCCGTGAACAGGTTCACCGTGTGCAGCATCTCGCCGTCGACGTCGTAAAACTGGAGGACGCCGACATCGATCATCCACATGGCGAACATCTCCGCCACGCGATAGCACCGGGCCACGCAGCGACCGCGATCGATGCGGATGTTTTCCTGCAGATCCTCGACGTCGGCGCCATCGGCCCCGAGTTTGAGGAAGTGGCGAGAAACAAGGCCACGGACATCCGCGGCATTCATGTGCAGACGCATGGAAGGCAACCTCCTGTTGCGGGCTGTCGAATCGACCTCCTGTCGATCGGGCCGGGAAACCTAACGGGGCGTTGCCGCCGACGATAGGCTGGTTTGCCGCCGGGAGTTCCCGCACGGCCTCTCGGCCCGCCACCACGAGTGAGCATCGACCGCTCAGGCTCCCCACGATCACCCCCGAAATCGACCACTGCCCATTCCGCACGTCCGTCGCGGTCAGCCCAGCCTGCCCGGTTGCCGCAGCCCGCGCCGTTGCTATGGCAGCCGGTGCGTCCAGGTGGTGTCGCGATACCGATCGCGCACGAGTTCCGCCACGCGATCCTGCGGCCATTCGTGCCGCTGCTCCACGGCTGCAAACGCCCCGCGCACCGCCGCCTCGAGCGGCCCGCGGCCCAGGCTGAGGTTGGCGAGGAACGAGCCGTGGTCGCGGCCCGCGCGATACTCCGGCTCCCGCGGCGGATGCCTGAGCACCCGCGACACGAGGCCGAGATCGAAGTCGTCGAGCAGCGTGCCGTGATAGAGAACCGCCTGTCGCCGCACGCGGAGCGCGTTGCCTGACACCTTGCGAAGTTCGCCCGATATGTCGATCGCCAGATCGCTCGATCCCCGCCGCACCACCGCTCGGTCCGCGGCCCGCAGCGCGGCGGAGAGCGGGTCGAGCACCGCCGCGTGGATCCTGTCGATGGCGGGGGTGGGCCCGGGCCACGTCGCGACCACCGTCCACATCAGGCAGCCGGGGCCGATCACGACCGTGAGCCCGCCGCTCGGTCGCCGCACGATCGCCACCCCTTCCGCTTCACAGGCGGCGAGATCGACCTCCTGCGATACCTGGCTCGACGATCCCAGCACCACCGCGGGCTCGCGGGCCATCCAGGTTCGGACCACCACGCCGGCAAACAGCCCGTCGTGCGCCTCGGCCAGGAGCGCCTCGTCGAGGGCGAGGTTTTCAGCCACGGATGGCAGTGCCACGTCGAGCCAGCGGGCGGGGCCGTCCGCGACGAGACGTTGACTCACTTTCCGGGCCTCCTAGACTTCACGCATGAACGAACAACCCCGCCACGGCATCCGGCCCGACGACGCCCTGCCGCCCGTCGAGCCGCCCAGCGCGGGATTTCTGGTGCAGCTGTTCGTGGTGCCGCTCACGATCGTGTCGTGCGGGTTGTTTGTTGTCTGGGGATTCTACTGGCTCGCCCAGATGGGCAACGATCCGGAGAGCTATGTCCGCGCGCTCCGCCGCAACAACGAGGGCCGCTGGCAGGTGGCGCTCAACTTCGCCAACGACCTCCGGGGGCCCGGCGGGGCGGCCCTGAAGAACGACGCCAAGCTGGCCGGCGACCTTGCCGGCATCCTCGACGATGAAATGGCCAGCGGCCGCACCAGCGGCAGCGGCAACGCCGCCGAGCAGGCACAGACGCTCTGCAACTATCTCTGCCGCGCCCTCGGGGAGTTTGCCGTGCCGGAGGCGGCGGTGCCGCTGGTGAAACGGGCTGGCGATGCCAACCATCCACAGACCGCGCAGGCGGCCGTGGAGGCGCTCGCTGTGCTCTCCGCCAATCTCACCGCCGCGGGCAAGAGTTTCGACGACCCCGCCGCAGTGGCCGCTGCGGTCCTCAAGGCATCGACGAGCGATCTCGCGTCGCTGCGGTCGTCGGCTGCCTACACGCTCGGCGTGCTCGGCGGTGCGCCGGCTGTGGAACGGCTCCGGCAGCTCGTTGACGACGGTGGCGACGACGTTCGCTACAACGCCGCCATCGGCCTGGCCCGTCAGGGCGACGAAGCTGCCTGGCAGACGATCGAAGAAATGCTCTCGCTGCCCGACGCCGTGCCTGCTGCTGGCGATCCGAAGGGCCAGGCAGAGAGGTACCGCCGCGCGATGATCGTGGTCAACGCGATCAAGGGCGTGGGCCTGCTCGTTGACGCCACGAAACGCCCGCCACCGGCCGCCGTGGCGAAGCTCGTCACCGCGCTCGGCAGCGATCCCGTGGCCGACGTGCGGACGAGCGCCGCAGCTCTGATCCGGCGGATCGACCGGCTCGACGCTGCCGGCTGATCGCGATCGCTTCCAAAAAGCCCCGAGCGCCAGCGAGGGGATGGGCTCCGTCGATCGGCAACGGTCGCTTCCTATCACCACGCTCCATCCCCTCGCTCGCGATCGGGGCTTCCTGGTGGAGCGACAGCGTTTCCCACGCTGCCACGCGAACGAGAACACACAGGTTGAAAACCTGTGCTACGGGGGAGAGCCCTGAGCTGAACACACAGGTTGAAAACCTGTGCTACGAACGTGGCTCAGCTCAGAAACTCTTCGAGCGCTTCTCGGAGCATGTCGGCATCGGGTTCGATGCCGGAGAGCGAGTGAAACTCGATCGCTGTCTGGGTTGCGTGAATCTCGATGCCATCGACCACGCAGCAGCCCCGCGCTGCCGCCTGGGCAGCCCCCTCCGACAGCTGGCCCGCCAGGGTGGCGTCGGCCACCATCAGGTCGGGCCGCAGCGACTCCGGCAACAGGCGCGTCGCGGGGAGCGGGCAGAGCACCACGATCCCCATGTGATCGGGCACGGCCAGCGGGCCGGCCCACTCGATCGTGGAGGCCTGCGTGCCGTGGACCGCGGTGAGAGCCTCGACGAGGCTTGCCGCGGCGGCCGCGTCGGGGTCGGCCACCACGATCTCCCCCGCACCCGCGAGGGCGAGTTCGAGCGCCGCTGCCCGGCCGCAGGCGTCGGCACCAACGACGAGGGCGGCCTTGCCCGTCGGATCGCCGTGGGCCCGCACCGCCTCCACGATGCCACGGCCGTCGGTCATGTGGCCCGCAAGCCCGTCGGGCCGCCGCTCGATCAGGCTGATGCCGCCGGCGAACGCCGCGGATGGGCTCATGATCGAGACGTGGGGCATGGCGGCGGCTCGGAGCCTGCCGGAGAGCAGGCAGCCTCGAAAGCCGAGCACACGGACACCGGCGATGGCTTCGGCCACGTCGGCCTCGGCGACGTCGCAGGTGACGAATCGCCAGTCGAGCTCCGCCGCCTCGATCGCCCGCTCGAAGAGGTATTGCGCGGGATTGCCGGCGGCGGGGCAGCCGAGCAGGGCGATGATTTCCTGGAGGGCGGAACTCGGCATCCGGGAATCGTCCTCGCGGCGTCACTCACGTGGCGGGCATTGCCGCCGGGGGGCGGCGGCCGTTGGTCACACCACCACGTGCGTCACGGCGACGAACCGCGGATCGCTGCGAATCGGATCGAAGTCGCGCTCCGCGCCGGTGAGGTCGCGGAACCGGTCGTCGATCGAGATCGCCTTGGTGAGATGGTCCACCGCCGCTGTCACGTCGCCAGCCAGCGAGTGATAGCAGGCAAGGTTATAGAGCAGGAGCGGCTGACCGGGCGCGGCCTCGAGGCCGCTGCGGAGGGCGGTGATGGCCTCTTCGAGCTGTCCCAGCCGCTTGTAGCACCAGCCGAGGCCCAGCCACGCCTCGAGCTGCTCGGGCGCCGCCTCGGCCACCCGCCGGAGTGGCAGGATCGCCGCCTCGAAGTCGCCGAGAGCCCGCAGAGCCCGACCCTCGAGCAGGCTCGCCACCGTTCCGGACCGGGTTGGGTCGGGAAGATTCGCGAGTTCCACCAGAGCCCGACGGAGGAGTTTGCGGGCGTTTTCCGGCACCGGGGCGTCGCCGTCGGCGAGGAGTTCGCCCAGTTCGATGTATCCCGCCGCCTGGCGGAGAAGCAGGTGCCGACGATGGCTGTTCATGTGGATGAACCCTGGAAGGGTCGCCGTGCCTCCGTGCCGACCGCTCGCCCGCTGGATATGCCAGCCGGCGAATTCTAGTTCTCGACCCTGAAATGCCCAACCCGAACGCCGTTCTCCACTACGAAGCCCGGGTCTTCCCGGATCGCCCCGAACGTCGGTTTTTCCCGCCGAGAAAAATCTGCACGAAATCGGCCGCGAATCGCCACTCTTTCTGGAGGAGGCACCTGCCATGCGATTGACCGTGAGAACCCTGCTGGCGTGGATCGATGGACTTTTGAGCCCGGAAGACCAGGCGGCGCTCGGGGCGAAGGTGCAATCGAGCGGCGTGGCACCGGCCCTCGTGGAGCGGGTGCGGGACGTGATCGCTCGCCCGTCGCTCTCCGCGCCCCCTCCGGGGGGCCGCGGTCTGGCCGATGATCCCAACACCGCCGCGGAGTTTCTCGACAACACGCTCGCCGCCGACCGCCTCGAGGCATTCGAGCGGGTGTGCGTGGAATCCGACATCCACCTTGCCGACGTGGCCGCGTGCCATCAGCTGCTCGCCGAACTCTCCCGCGAGCCCGCGGCGATCGAACTGGTTTCCGCCGCCCGCCGCCGCCAGCTGCTCGACATGGCGACCCGGCGGCTCGACCCGCTCGAGGCCGTGGCGGTGGCCGTGTCGCAAAGCGGCCGCGGCTCGACGCGGGCGGGCGCCGCGAAGGCTCTGCCGCCGGCGCGTCGTGCTCCGGTGGCGGCATGGGCGTCGGCTGCTGCGGCGCTGGCGCTGCTGGCAGTGCTCGGCGGGTTCTTCGCGTGGTCGCTCATGCGTGGAACGAAGCGGCTGGTGAAGCCGCAGGAGGTTGCCGTCGTGCCGGCCGAAGTGCCGCGGGAAGTGCCGAAGAAGGCTGCGGAGGTGCCACCTGCCGCGCTGCCGCCGTCAGCAGCGGTCGAGCCGCAGGGAGCGGATAAGGCCGCGGCCGAGCCGGTTGCGTCAGCCCCCGGACAGCCAGAACAGGATGCGCCAGTCGCGGGAGCGCCCGTTCCGCCTGCGGCCGTGCAGGATGCCGAGCCACCCACGCCGGCGGCAGAGCCGGTGTCAGTCGCAGACGCAGTGCCTGAGCCGCCGGCAGCGACTGTTTCGACGCCAGTGGCGGCGAACCCCGAAGCGGCGGCGAACCCCGAAGCGGCGGCGGCCTCGCCACCCGTCAATCAGCGGGTGCCGAGCGGCGACGCGCTGGCGATCGTGGCGGCGGCACCGCCACCAGCGCTGGCGGCGGCCGCATCGCCGCCTGCCGCAGTGCCTGATGTGCCGACTGCCGCCGCCGCAGGTGATGACACGGTCGCACCGGCGGCGGTCCGCGCCGGTGGCCCCCTCTTGCATCGCGGCGAGGTTGACGGTGCCGCCCGCTGGCTCTTCCTGCCGACCGATGCCCCGCTGGCCGATCGCGAGGATCTGATCGCCCCGCCGTGGTGTCATCCGGTGCTGGCGGTTGGCGGAATGACGATCCGGCTCGAGCCAGGCTCCAGGGCCACGCTCACCCGCGACGCCGACGGGACACCGCGACTCGAAGTCGTGTTTGGCCGCGCGGTCGTGTCGGGCGAGGCGGCCGATGCGCGGATCGGCGTGGTGGCGGGTGGGCTCAACGGCGCGATCTCCGGCATGATGCGGCAGCCCGCGGGGATCGAGGTGCTGCTCGATCGCGCCCCGGGCGTTGCGTCGCTGCCGTCAAGGCAGGCGGTGGTGCGTGCGGGCGCCGCTGAGAAGGTCTGGCGGCAGGTGGCGGCCGATGGCGGGGCGCTGCCGCTCCCGGGGTTGCCGGTCGAGGTGTTGCTGGCGCCGCGGGCGGGGCTTGCCTGGGAGGATCGCGACCCCGCCGCAGCGATGCTCGTGCCGCCCGCCGACGAGCCGGCGTGGATGCGATTTCCAGTCGGCGGCGACCGCATCGAGCAATCGGCCGCGAGGGCGTTGGCCGATGCGCTGGCGGCCAAGCCGGAGGCGGATGTGGCCGAGTCGCTTCGCCAACTGGTGGCCGACCGACGGAATGAAAACCGGATGATCGCGGCGGCGACCATGGCGCTGCTCGGCGACTACCGCGAACTCGTGGCCCTGCTCTCCGCCGAGTCGCAGCTCGCCCTCACCGAGGCCCAGTGGACCACGCTCGAGCAGCTGGCGGTGCCGCTGGCGATCGCCCGCGGCGAGAACTCCGCAGCCGCGCTCGCCGAGGCATTTCGGGTGGCTGGCCCCGAGGGCAAGGCCGACGCGCTGATGGCGTGCGCTCGTGGCTTCAACGACGACGACCTCACCGCGGGCGGGGCCGCGATGCTCGTCGAATCGCTCGGCGACGGCAGCCTGGCGGTGCGGCGATATGCGATCCGCCGGCTGCTCGAGATCGTGCCGCCCGACGCACGGTATCGTTCGCTCTATCGCGCCGATCGCCCCGACACGCTCCGCGCCGACGGCATCGCCTGGTGGAAGACGCAGCTCGAGCAGGGGCGGATCAGGCGCGGGGGGGGGCCACCGGCGGCTGCGCCGGCGGTCCCGCGGGAGCGCGACGACGAGTGAGTTTCGCGCCCCTGCCCGTTGTTTCCGCGGTCTGAATTGCTGGGCTGCCGCCGCGGGTGATATGCTTCGCTTCTTCTTTTCCAACTTTGAGGAGCGTTTGCGTGCAGACCAGAGTTTCCGCACGGCACGGCCAGCTGAGCCCGGCCTCGCAGTCGAAGATCGAGTCGAAGGTGTCGCGGCTGACGCGGTATTTCGACCGGCTGACGGCCCTGAACGTGACGGTCGATCTGCAGAACTCGTCGCTGCCAGCGGTGGAGATCGTGGCGTCATCGGAGCACTTTCACGAGCTCGTCAGCCATGAGGCTTCCCCCCAACTCTGGCGGAGCGTGGACGGCGCGGTGCAGAAGATGGAGCAGCAGCTCCGCAAGCACAAGGAAAAGGTCCGTGACCACAAGCACGTGCAGTCGAGCCGGCGGTCCTGAATCGCGGCTTCCGTCCGCCACCCACCTTCCGACACGGCATCACGCATGAAGTTTTCCGATTTCGTCGCCACCGGAGCGATCCGCTCGCACGTTCACGCCGCCACGAAGGAGGGCGTGATTCGCGAGATGGCCCAGTCGCTCGTGGATGCCGGCAAGATCGCCCCGGGCGACCTCGAGGGGATCGTCAAGGCGATCATGAAGCGGGAGGATCTCGGTAGCACCGGCATCGGCCGCGGGGTGGCCGTGCCTCACACCAAGCATCCCAGTGTGAACAAGCTCGTGGGCACGGTGGCCGTGAGCCAGCAGGGGATCGACTTCCAGAGCCTCGACGGCGAGCCCGTGCAGCTGTTCTTTCTGCTCGTATCGCCGCCCGACCGTCCCGGCGACCACCTTCGCGCCCTCGAAAACATCTCCCGTCAACTCCGCGACGACTCCTTCTGCCGGCTGCTCAAGGCGGCGAAGGAGCCGGTGGACATCCAGCACCTTCTCGAAGAGGCCGACAGCCACGGCGTGGTGTCCTGACATGACCGCAGAGAGCCCCGAATCCGTTCGCGATGCCGCCGCCGGCCTCCAGGAGGAGACCGCCCCACGGGAGGAGACCGTGTCGCGCGAGGTTGTCGTGGTGAACGCGGCGGGCCTGCACGCCCGCCCCGCCGACCTGCTGGCCCGCGAGGCGCGGAAGTGGCAGTCGCGGATCGCGCTCGTCAACGAGTCGCAGCGTGCCGACGGCAAGAGCATCCTCGAACTGCTCACGCTCGCCGCCGAGGCGGGCACCAGGCTGGTGGTGGAGGCGACCGGGCCGGATGCCCGCGAGGCGCTCGATGCCATCGGCAGCCTGTTCGAGAGCCGCTTCAACGAACACGAGAACCATCAGGATTCCTGACCCGGAGAACGTGTTCGGGGCCGAGCACGGCCCCCGTTCGCCGCGGTCCAACCAACACGACCGAAACCACCGAAGGAGCCGCGACCAACCGCCAGGCGCGAGTCCCCGGGATCCCGATCGCCCCCGCCTCCGCGGGCCGCGCGATCTCCCGAGTGGGCCTCTGCGGCCGGCGGGCGGACTGCGCCCGATGCTCAAACTCCAAGGCATTGCCGTCTCGCCCGGCGTCACGATCGGCGAGGCGCTCGTCCTCGACTCCGAGGGCTTTCGCATCCCGCGCCGCTTCGTGGAGCGGAGCGCCGTCGACACGGAACTGGCCCGCCTGGCCACGGCCGTGGCCGAGACCACGTGCGAGGTGGAGCGGAATCGCGACGCGATCCGCAGCGAACTCGGCGACCAGTACGCCGCGATCTTCGAGGCGCACCTGGCGATGCTCCACGATCCGAAGCTTCAGGAGGAGCTGACCAGCGCCGTCCGCGACCGGAACTGGTGGCCCGAATACGCGGTCAGCCGCACGCTCCGCCGCTACGCCAAGGCCTTCCAAAACCTCGACAACCACATCGCCCAGCGGGCGCACGACATCTACGACCTGGAAAAGAGCCTGCTGCGAAACCTGCTTGGCCAGCGGCGGGAGACGCTCGCGGCGATCTCGCAGCCGGTGGTGGTGCTGGCGCACAACCTCACGCCGAGCGAGACGGCCAACCTCGATCGCCGGCTCGTGAAGGGCTTCGCCACCGAACTCGGCGGTCCGGGCAGCCACACCGCCATCGTGGCCGAGGGGCTCGAGATCCCGGCGGTGGTCGGCGTGGGGCCATTCCTCGCCGATGTGTCGGGTGGCGAGCCGGTGATCCTCGACGGCAACCAGGGGGTGATCATCCTCCAGCCCGACGAGGAGACGATCGCGCAGTATCGGCTCGAGGAGGAGGCCGCGAAGCACGTGGCCGCGCGGCTCGACCGGCTCCGCGACCTGCCGGCCGAGACGACCGACGGCGTTCGCATCCAGATCATGGGCAACATCGAGTTTCCCAGTGAAGTGGAGCAGTGCATCAGTCGTGGCTGCGACGGCATCGGCCTCTATCGCACCGAGTTTCTCTACCTCACGAGCAAGCGGGAGCCGACCGAGGAGGACCACTACCAGGCCTACAGTTCCGTCGTGAACGCGATGGGCGGCAAGCCCGTGGTGATCCGCACGCTCGACCTCGGCGCCGACAAGATGCTCACCGAGACGACGCCCGAGGAGGAGCGGAATCCCTGCCTCGGCCTGCGGAGCATCCGTCTCTCGCTGCGGCAGCTGCCGGTGTTTCGCACGCAGCTGCGGGCGATTCTCCGGGCAAGCGCCCTGGGCGACGTCCGCGTGATGTTTCCGCTCATCTCCACGATCGTCGAGCTGCGCCAGGCCCGGATGGTGCTCGCCGACGTGATGGAAGATCTCGCCGAGCACGGCATCTCGTTCAACCCGAAGATGCCGGTGGGGATGATGGTCGAGACGCCGGCCGCCGCGATGATGCTCGACGCGTTCATCAAGGAGGTTGATTTCGTCTCGATCGGCACCAACGACCTGATCCAGTACACGCTGGCGGTCGATCGGGGCAACAAGGAGGTTGCGGATCTGTACAACGCCTGCGATCCGGCGGTGCTGCGGCTGTTGCGCCGCTCGCTGGACGTGGCGCGGGAGGCCGGCGTACCGGCCAATGTGTGCGGTCAGATGAGCGGCAGCGTGATGTTCACGCAGCTGCTTCTGGGACTGGGCTTGCGGCAGCTGAGCGTGCCGGCAAGCGCTGTTCCGGAGGTGAAGCAGGCGTGCCGAAGCGTTTCGGCCGCCGACTGCCGCGTGGTCGCCGACAAGGCGCTGGCGATGCACGGCGCGCAGGAGGTGAAAGCCTACCTGCGCGACCAGATGCGCCGCCTGCTCGCTACTACCGGGGCCTAGAGCCCCGCCGCCCCTCCGGGGCGGCGAACAGAGAAGGGAAAAACCGATGAAGCAGGAAATGCTGATCAACGTGTCGCAGCCGGAAGAGTGCCGGATCGCGATCATGGAAGACGGGGTGCTGGAGGAGCTCTACGTGGAGCGGACCAGCCAGGACAACCTCGTCGGCAACATCTACAAGGGGCGGATCGTCAACATCGAGCCGTCGATCCAGGCGGCGTTCGTCGACTTCGGCGTGGGCCGCAACGGCTTCCTCCACATCAGCGACGTGGAGC
>JBBAVQ010000056.1:0-12481 GCA_040397625.1 Pirellulales bacterium
GACGGCGTTACGCTTCCTGAGATCGTCTCCAGGAAGCCCAACGGCGTGAGCCGTGGGGACTGCCCCATGCGGTGCGCTGCCGTACGCCTGACGGCGTTACGCTTCCTGAGATCGTCTCCAGGAAGCCCAATCGCGTGAGCGATGGGGGCGAATGCCGCGCGATTCCGGCGGCAGTTCAGGCGGACGATCGGCTGACGGCCGCCACGATCCGCGGCCGCGCCGGGGCGGTGGCTTCAGGATCCGCCGGCCGCGGAAACGCTTCCAGTTCCCGCATGCTCGTCTTGCCCACGGCGACATCGAGCATCCGGCCGAACCGTCGAAACACGCTCTCCTGGCGGTAGGGGATGCCGTGCCGCTCGCAGAGCGACTTCACCACGGGTTGGATGCGGGTGTATTGCCGCATCGGCAGATCGGGGAACAGGTGGTGCTCGATCTGGTAGTTGAGCCAGATGCTCATGTAGTCGGTGAACTCGCTGCCGCAGCCGTAGTTCGCCGAGCCCATCACCTGCGTAACGTAGAACTCCTCCTTGCGGTCGTAGTGGAAGGCAAACCGGTAGAGGTCGTCGGCGGTGTGGTTGGGGCCGATCACCAGGAAGGCATGGGCGTTGGTGATCGCCTCGGCCAGAAGCTTGTTGACAAGCACGCACCAGACAGCGGTCGTGCCCAGCGGCAGAAAGAGCAGCGGCACGATGCCAAAGTGCCAGGTGGCGTAGGGGAGATAGCAGACCATCCACAGCCGGCGGACCGCCGGGCGTCGGAAGTCGACGACACTGCCCACCGTCAGAGAGACGATCTTCTCGTGCCGCAGCCGCTTGCGGCTCTTCGGGTCGAGCACGCTCATCGAGTTGGGGGCGTAGTAGATGATCTTCCACGTGCAGGCCACCACCGAGATCAGGGCGTACTTCAGCCACACCGGCACCCGCATGCCACGGAGAAACTCAAGGTGCCGCTCGGCCACGTCCGGGTCGGCGTCTTCCCCCGTGTGGTAGTGATGGAGGACGTTGTGCTCGTAGTCCCAGGCCTCGGGATGAAGCCAGTCGAACCAGTCGATGAACCGCCGCCACCCGCGGGCGAACGCCCGGCTTGTATACCGCGCGGGAATCCCCGGCACCCGGTCGTAGCCGCGGTGGATGATGTGGTGGGCGAGCAGCCAGCGGGTGAACTGCCCGAGGCTGAGACAAAACGCCGTCGCCGGATTGGGGATGATCCAGGCGGTAGCGTAGCCGACGAGCGTGGCGAGTCGTCCGTATCGCTCGATTCTCCGCAGGTGGGCGAAGTCGGCCGGGCCGATCTGCCGGTAGGTGTCGGCCTTCAGTCGCTCGATGGCGGCGCAGAATCCCGCCACGTCCATGCGGCTCAGGTCGTCGGCCGGTTTCGTGGTGGGGCAAGCGCCGGTGTTCATGTCCTTGCGATGACCATGGTGTCGGCCAAGGTGTCACGTGATCCACGTGATCGTGGGCCAAGTCCCACGGCCTATGGCGTGGGACCTTCTGATCCTCGGGCTTCCTGATCCAGCTGCTCCAATTCTGATCCACGCGGCATCGCCGCGGAAGCATTACGACCGAATGTCGCATCCACCATGAGGTAGGGGCGACGACCCGCCTGATCGTTGTACACCGCCGTCGGGCTCGCAACGAGCACCCCGGCCGGGCTACAGCCCCGTCGGGGCGAAGTGATCCACCGGACCCGTGCCGCCGCCGAGCCCGGGCGCCGCGGCGATCGCCGCCCGGATGAACCTCCAGCCACCGGCGACGGCCGTTGCCACGTCTTCGCCACGCGCCAGTCGCGCCGTGATCGCCGCCGAGAGCGTGCAGCCCGTGCCATGGGTGTGGCGGGTCTCGATCCTCTCTCCCGACAGCAGGATCGCGCGGCCATCCGACCAGAGGAGATCGACGGCTGCCCCGGACAGGTGCCCTCCCTTGATGAGCACGTGCCGCGGCCCGCGGGCCGCAATCACCTGGGCGGCGCGTTCCATCGACTCCCGATCGCACACGTCGAACCCGGCGAGCCGCGCCGCCTCGGGGAGATTCGGGGTCACGAGCGTGGCCAACGGCAGCAGTTCCGAACACAGCGCGTCCACCGCGTCGTCGGCCAAGAGCGCGGCGCCGTGCTTGCTCACCATCACCGGATCGACGACCAGTGGGACACGCAACCGCGCGGCCCGAGCAGCCACGGCCGCGATCACGTCGGCCTGGCCCAGCGCGCCGGTCTTGACCGCCGCCGGCGGGATGTCGGCGATCACGGCGTCAAACTGCTCGACCACCAGCCGCGGATCGAGCACCTCGACCGCCGACACCTGCCGCGTGTTCTGCACCGTCACCAGCGTGACCACGCTCATGCCGTACACACCGTGCTGGTGGAAGGTCTTGAGGTCGGCCTGCAGTCCGGCACCGCCTGAAGGGTCGGAGCCGGCGATGGTGAGGGCGACGGGGCTGACGGGGCGATCGTGAGCCATTTTTCAGGGGATTCCTCCGGGATTACGCCGAAAACAGGGGGCAACAGGGCAGGTCTTGGGTTCCGGCGAAGCCCGGCTACCATAAGGGGCTCGACGATCCCTGAGCATTCCTTGGCTTATTGGAGATTCCCGACCGTGGCAGTGGCGATTCGAATGAAGCGGATGGGCCGGAAGAACCGCGAATATTACCGTATCTGCGCCACCGACCGGCGCAGCCCCCGCGATGGCCGCGTGATCGAGGAGCTCGGCACCTACGATCCCCACGTGCCGGAGACCGACGCCCGTTGCACGCTCAACGGCCCGCGGATCGACTACTGGATCTCCGTCGGCGCGCAGCCGAGCGACGCCGTTCGCGTGCTGATCAAGAAGTACGGCACCAACGGCACGCACCTGCAGCAGATGGAGGCGGCCCGCGCCAAGCTCTCGATGCCGCGGATCGTTCCTGATCCGGGCGAGCCGGCCTTCGTGCCCACGCCCAAGTCTGAACCCGCAGCCGAGGCACCCGCCGCGGCCCCCGTGGCGGAAGCGGTGGCAGAAGCCGTCGCCGAGACGGCCGCCGAAGCACCCGCCGAAGAGCCGAAGTCCGAGTGAGCCCGCGTCGCTCCGACCCCGCCCTGGCAGGCGGCCGGACGACCGCGCTGATCGCGTCGCCGCCATGCGCATCGACATCGTCACGCTGTTCCCCGAAATGTTCACGAGCTTCCTCGATGGAAGCCTGCTCGGGGCCGCGCGCCGCGCGGGGTTGATCGACGTCCGTCTGACCAACATCCGCGACTTCGCCGAGGGCGTGCACCGGCAGGTGGACGACCGCCCCTTTGGCGGCGGGCCCGGCATGCTGCTGATGCCAGGACCGGTCGTGTCGTGCGTCGAGGCGGTGCAGGCTGAGGCCGCCCCCGCAGGCCGCACCTTCCTGCTCACGCCCGGTGGCCGACAGCTCGATCAGGCTGCGGTCGAGGAACTCGCGTCTCTCGACCGCATTGTGCTGGTCTGCGGCCGCTACGAGGGCTTCGACGCCCGGATCGGCGCCACGCTTGCCGCCGAGGAACTCTCGATCGGTGACTACGTGCTCTCGGGAGGCGAGGTCGCCGCCATGGTCGTGGTCGACGCCGTCGCCCGACTGCTACCCGGCGTGCTCGGCCACGAGGAGAGCGCCGGCCAGGATTCGTTCTCCGGAACCGACCGCCTCGTCGAGGGTCCTCAATACACGCGGCCGCGTGAGTTCCGCGGCCTCGCCGTGCCCGAGATCCTGCTCTCGGGCGACCATGGCCGGATCGCCACCTGGCGGCGCGAGCAGGCCGTGGCGGCGACCGTGAAGCGGAGCCGGCCACACCCCGTCCATTCCCCCAGTCACTCGTAACAAGCCACCCTGACAAGCCACCCCGAAAAGGAGCGCATCGTGAGTCGCAAACTGCTTGCCGCCGTCGAGTCCTCGAGCCTCAAGCCCGAGACCGCCAGCTTTGAGATCGGCGACACCGTCGATGTCCACACCCGGATTCTCGAAGGCGAGAAGGAGCGGGTTCAGATCTTCAACGGCGTCGTGATCGCCAAGAGCGGCGCGGGCAGCCGCGAGATGTTCACCGTCCGCCGGATCGTGGCGGGCGAGGGCGTCGAACGGAAGTTCCCGGTCCACTCGCCGAAGATCGCCAAGATCGAGGTCAAGCGGTCGGGCGTGTCGAAGCGGGCGAAGCTCTACTACCTCCGCGACCGCTCGGGCAAGTCGACTCGCCTCCGTGAGAAGCGGGACGACCTCGTCGCCGAGAAGCCGGCCGCCGGCAAGGGCAAGAAGGCCGTCGCCAGCACCTGAGCCGGGAGTCTGGGCGTGGCGTCGTCCCGAGACGAACTCGGTCGCCGCGGCGAGGAAGAGGCTGCGAAGTATCTCCGCGGGCTCGGCTACCGGATCGTCGGTCGCCGCGAGCGGGTGCTCCGCGGTGACATCGATATCGTCGCCCTCGACGGCCGCACGGTGGTGTTCGTCGAGGTCCGCACGCGGTCTGACACCGCTCATGGCCATCCGGCCGAGACGGTGGGGTTCGCGAAGCAGCGGCGGCTCGCAATCCTGGTCAACGCCTACATCCGCCGCCATCGGCTCGAGGATCAGAGCGTGCGGATCGACGTGGTGGCGGTCACCTTCGACGCCGCCGGCAAGCCGGTCGTCGAGCACTACCAAAACGCTTTTGACGATCCGGGCTGACCTCGATCGATGCGACGTGGGCCAACCATCACGGAGCCGCAGGGTGGCAACGTCCGGTACCACCACGTCCCGACTCACCGCACCGGCTGGAGGTCGGCAAGTTCGTCGGGAGATTGAAATACCGTCAGGCAATCGGACGGCAACCGACGGGCGAGCTTGGCAAGCCGCTCGCGAACCTTCGCCCGCGACGACTTGGCCGGCACCTCGCGGATGAGAATGCCGGCCACCTGCTCGGGCCGCCGCCGGGCAATCGACGCGTAGATCTCAGGATCCCGCTCGCCCGAGTCACCCACAAGCACGAATCGCCGCGCCGGAAAGTCGTCGATGATGCGGTCGATCGTCCGCCGCTTGCCGCGCTTCCGTGACGGCAGCCGCCCGAGCGGCGTCGAATCCTTGAGCCGGAAGAGCTTGAGGTGCATCGAGCCCGGGGGCAGGCCGGCCTGCCCGAGAAACCGGCAGAGCGGATCGGAGAGCTGCCATGGGCTGCTCGACACGTAGTGAAAATCAGCCCCGGCTTCACGCCACCGCCGGTACGTCTCGGGCATGCCCTCCACGGGGATGAACTCGCGGAGCAGCGTGTTGCGGAGCAGTTCCCGCTTGTCGGCGACGTTGCTGAACTTCACCGTGTCGTCGATGTCGGAGATCACCGACGTGCCTGAGTCCTCCACGAGGTGAACGCAACCGGTGCCGGTCGGGACACCGTCTCCCTCGTCGCCCGCTGGATCAGCCGCCCCGGCATACTCGAGCCGCCGCCCAGCCACCCCATCGGCCACCGCCCATGCCGCCGAGAAGTCGTCGTCGAACTCCACCCGCGTCTCGAAATGCCCCGCCTTGTCGGTATAACCGACATCGACGACACGATCGCCGAGCGTGATCCTGACGCGGTGGCCCGCCACCCTGCGAAACAGGAACATCTCCGCCCGGCGACGGAAGATTTCGGAGGCCATTTCGGCCTCGTCGAGATCGAGCAACCGCCGCAGCACGGCCACCGCCAGCACCCTCCGCCGGCTTCGTTCGGGCAGCGGCCGGGCCACCATGCCCGCCAGCCGTGCCGTCCACCCGTGCGGCGTGCGGATCGCGTAGGTGGGGAAGAACACGATCATTGCTGCGGATGACCGCCGGGGATGCTTGCAACGGGGGAAGGACCATCTTACAACCTTCGCGAGCACGACGGCCGAAGCTATGGGCGCCGTCGGCCACGTGGAGGACCAGATGGGCGTCAAGAAAACGGGCAAGGGTCGGCGGAAACTCGGCCAGAAGAAGCGGCGGATGCGGGCCCGCATCCGGCATCGCAAGGGCTGATCCGCGGCGCAACGCCGGGCAACCTGGCGTTCCGTCCGACACGACCCGCAGGGTCTGCCACCTGTCCTGCACCTGCTCGCAGACGCCTCGGCCTTTTTGGTTGCCGCGCGACCAGCGTGGGGTAGGGTTGCGTGGCTGTTGGTGCGGGCCGCGCGTTCAGCGTGAGTTCGCCTCCCCGCTCGTCTGCGGGCGCCACAGCCGCCCGAGGAGACGGATCGATGCGTGCACAGGATTGGGCCCGTCGGCTGCTGGCATCCACGGCGGTGATCGCCGTCGTGTCGGCGAGTGGCTGCAAGTCGCTCAACGAGCGATACATCGCGATGGAGGTCTGGAAGTACGAGAAGTGCTTCGGGCACCTTCCGCCCGGATTCACGCCGCCGGGTGCGGCGATCGCCGCGCCGGCTGCAGCCCCACGGGTCTGCGGTCAGCAGTCGCAGTGCTGCGAGTCTGCCCCCGCGCATGCATCGACGGGCTGCAACTCCTGCGAGGGCGGTGGCACGGTGGTCGAGGGCGGCATGCCCGGCGGCATGCCCGCTGGCGTGTCGGTGCCCGCCGGCCCTGGCGGATCGCCGGGCCCCGGTGCCGGCGCTTCGATGCCGACGCCGGCAGGCATTACGGCCGGCAAGCCGGTGGTGATCTCAGACGAGGTTGTGATTCCTTGATCGCGGTCTGCACCGCCATCCATGGCGCAGGGCTCACAAAAAGCCCCGAGCGCCAGCGAGGGGATCACGCCCTGCGGCCCAAAGACCCTCGCAGTTCACGACCGTGAGTCCCCTCGCTTCCGCTCGGGGCTTCCTGGATGCATCACGGCGGCGTAGCGTGCGCCTCGCCTGCGTGTGCGGGGCCGGCCTGGAAGGCCCCCTCGAAGATGCCAATGTCGAGCGCGAAGGGTCGCTTGGAGACGGTAAGGTCCCCGGCAAAGGGGTATCCGCGCGGAGCACGTCGGCCGCAAATAGCTGCCGCATCGCCGCCACCATCGCAAGCGCGACGAAAATCCCGCCGACCACGAGGCCGACGCCTCCGAGCGAGAGGTTGTAGATCATGGTTTCGGTTCCCGACGAAACTGCCGTCCGGCACCAGCCGCTCTTGTCCGCAGCGGCGGTGACTGCGGCGGCCTCGTGACTCCCTACCCCAAAGTCTCATCCGGCCCGGGAAACTCGCGTCGCTCGACATCGGCCCGCCAGCGGGCCAGCGCCTCGGCGATCGTCGCCTTGGCGTCGGCGTAACCGCGAACGAACTTCGGCACGCGATCGGGCGAGAGCCCCACGAGGTCGTGCATCACGAGCACCTGGCCGTCGCAGTCGGGGCCGGCGCCGATGCCGATCGTGGGCACGTGCAACGCGTGCGTGATCGCTGAGGCCACCGCCCGTGGTATGCATTCCAACACGACGGCGAACGCGCCGGCGTCGGCCGCCGCCCGGGCGTCGACCACGAGCCGGTCCTCGTCGCGCTGCATCCGGTAGCCGCCGAGCTGGTGCACCGCCTGCGGCCGCAGGCCGACGTGCCCCATCACTGGGATTCCGGCAGCCACGATTCCGGCGATCACGTCGGCCTGGCCCGCAGTGCCCTCGAGCTTCACCGCCTGGCAGCCGGTCTCCTTGAGAATCCGGGCACAGGCTTCGACGGCCGTCCGCACTCCGAGATGCTGCAGCGGGAAGGGCAGGTCAACGACGACCATCGCCCGCGAGACGGCCCGCGAGACGATCTCGCCGTGGTAGATCATCTGCTCGAGCGTGGCCGGAATCGTCGAGGACCGCCCGGCAACGACCATCGCCACGCTGTCTCCAACGAGCACGCAATCGACGCCCGCCTCGTCGGCGAGCCGTCCGGTGGGCCAGTCGTAGGCCGTCACCATGGAGATCGGCCGGCCCCGCTCCCGGGCTGCGGCCAGATCAAGCACGGTGACCCTTCGCGACGGGCTGGTCTGAGGCGTCATGGAAGGCTCTTGAAGAACTCGTTGAGATGGCGATCGTCCGCCTGATCTGTCCGGTCGCGGACGAAAAGGACGCCATCCCGCTCGGCGAGTTCGCAGTGGCGGCGGGACGGCAGAGGGCGCCTATCGCTGTTATCTGCCGCGTATTCCGCGAGTGTACACCGCCGCGGTGGGCCTCCAACTCTCGCTCGTCCGGGCCCCGTGGAAATCCCGGCCGCCCCGGGGGAGACCTTGCGGCGGCAGTGTGCCGCCCTATAATCCCGGGGCGTTCGCAGGCTGGAGTTCCGCTGCTCTGGCGGTGGTTTTCGATCCTGCGGGTGTCTCCTGCGGGTGTAGCTCAGTTGGTAGAGCACCACGTTGCCAACGTGGTTGTCGTGGGTTCGAATCCCATCACCCGCTTCGTCCCGTGTCTCGGTGCCGACCGGGCCGGCCAGGATGTCCTGGTGGCGGCGTGGCGGTGTCGGGAATGCCCCGCCCTTCCGTCGTGCCGCTCTCCGCTGGGACGTCTCATCGGGCGGGTTGCCTTCGCCAACGATCCTCGTTCCGGAACCGTCCATGTCAGCGTCTGATACATCCGCCGTCGCCACCCCCGAGTCGTCCGAGGGTCTGCCGAAGCCACTTGCCCTCGACGTCTCCGTCGATACCGTCTCGACCTGCCAGCGGCGGGTGAAGGTGACGATCCCCCGCGAAGACATCGACCGGTACCGCGATGATGCGCTTGGCGATCTGGTGCCGACGGCGCTGCTGCCCGGCTTCCGGCCGGGCCGCGCCCCGCGGCGGCTCGTCAGCAGCCGATTCAAGTCGGAGCTCTCCGATCAGATCCGCTCCAAGCTCCTGACGGATGCGATGACGCAGGTCTCGGAGCAGCAGAAGCTCTCGCCGATCAGCGAGCCGGAACTCGACGTGAACGCCGTCCTCCTGCCCGACGAGGGCCCGATGACGTTCGAGTTTTCGATCGAGGTCCGACCCGAGTTCGAGTTGCCGCAGTGGAAGGGGCTGGCGATCTCCCGGCCCGCCCGCGAGATCACCGACGCCGACGTTGACGAGGCGCTCGCCGGCCACCTCCGCGAACGGGCCCGGTTCGTGCCGCACGACGGCGCCGCGTCGCCGGGCGATCTGATCGTTGCGAAGCTCGCCTTCAAGGACGGCGACCGGGTGCTGTCTCAGGCCGACGAGGCCGAGATCATCGTCCGCGATCGGCTGTCGTTCGCCGACGCCGAACTTCCGGGCTTCACGAAGCTCGTCGCCAAGGCCAAACCGGGCACGACCGTCACGGCCACCGTGAAGGTGTCCGACGAGGCGGCCCTCGAAGACGTCCGTGGCAAGGACGTGACGATGGAACTCACCGTCCTCGACGTGAAGCGGCTCGAGCTCCCCGAGATGACGCCGACCCTCCTCGATGAGCTCGGTGGCTTCGAATCCGCCGACGCGCTCAAGGCCGCCGTGCGGAAGCAGCTCGAAGGGCAGCTCGAGTGGCACCGTCGCAAGCAGGTGCGGCAGCAGGTGGCCAGCGCCCTGACCGCCTCGGCCTCGTGGGATCTGCCACCGGCGCTGCTGCGTCGTCAGGCGCAGCGGGAGCTCGAGCGGGCGATTCTCGAACTTCGCCGGAGCGGCTTCGATGACGACTCGATCCGGCGGTATGTCAACGAACTCCGCCAGAGCGTGATGGCGAGCACGGCCCGGGCCCTCAAGGAGCACTTCATCCTCGAGAGGATCGCCGAGGACGAGGGGATCGCCGATACGGCCACCGACTACGACGAAGAGATCAGGGCGGTCGCGGCCCAGTCGGGCGAGTCGCCCCGCCGCGTGCGGGCCAGCCTCGAGCGTCGCGGCCTGATGGACGTGCTCCGCAACCAGATCATCGAGCGGAAGACGATCGACCTGATCACCTCGCACGCCTCGTTCAAGGACACGCCGTTCGAGTTCTCCAAGCCGGACGCCGAGGCCATCGACCATGCGGTGTGCGGCGTCGTGGTGGGCGAGGAGGAGATCCCGACCGCCACGCAAGCCGAGCCCACTCCCCGGCCCGGCCAACGCGGCTAGCCGACGATCCGTTCCGTCACCCCCAGCGCATCCCCATGCATCGCCACGATCACCACGCCTCGCCGTTTCTCCCGACCGTGACGGCCGCCTCCGCCTCGACGGCTCACCGCGACTATCAGCGGCAGCGGACGATGACGCTCGGCGACCTGCTTCTTGAGAACCGCATCATTCTCTTGCAGGGCGAGATCTACGACGGCAATGCCAACGAACTGGTGATGAAACTGCTCTACCTGCAGAGCGAAAACCGCCGGAAGGACATCCACTTCTACATCAACTCGCCTGGCGGCAGCGTCACGGCAACGATGGCGATCTACGACACCATGCAGATCCTCTCCTGCCCCGTGGCGACCTACTGCGTGGGCCTCGCGGCCAGCGGCGGCGCCGTGCTGCTCGCCGGCGGCGCCAAGGGCAAGCGGTTCGTCCTACCGCATGCCAAGGTGATGATCCACCAGCCCTACGGCCAGGTGGGCGGCCAGGTGAGCGACATCGAGATCCAGGCCGACGAGATCATCAAGACGCGGGCCGTGCTCAACGAGATCCTGGCCCACCACACCGGCCAGCCGATCGACCAAATCGCCAAGGACACCGACCGCGACCGCTACCTCTCCGCGACCGAGGCGAAGGAATACGGCCTTGTTGACGAGGTGCTGACGAAGCCCCCAGCGGCGGCCGAAGACCAGGAAAAGGACTGAGCCCGCGTCGCCCGTCCCGCCATCCACGAAGAAACCCACGCCATGCCCCTGATCCCCTACGTCATCGAGAAGAGCGGCCGCGAAGAGCGGGCGATGGACATCTACAGCCGCCTGCTCAAGGACCGCATCGTGTTCCTGGGCACGCAGGTGAACGATGAGGTTGCCAACGCAATCGTCGCCCAACTGCTGTTCCTGCAGTCGGATGATCCGAAGAGCGACATCCACCTCTACATCAACTCGCCGGGCGGCAGCGTCACTGCGGGCCTCGCGATCTACGACACGATGCAGTTCGTGACCTGTGACGTGGCCACCTACTGCATCGGCCAGGCGGCCTCGATGGGCGCGGTGCTGCTCGCCGCCGGGGCAAACGGCAAGCGTCGGGCGCTGCCCAATGCCCGGATCATGATCCACCAGCCGCTGGCCGGCATGGAGGGCACGGCGGAGGAGATCATGATCCACGCCAAAGAGTTCAAGAACATCAAGCACAAGCTCAACGGCATTCTGCTGAAGCACACCGGCCACCCGCTGGAGAAGATCGAGCAGGACACCGACCGAGACCGGTTCATGTCGGCTCAGGAGGCGCGAGACTACCGCCTGATCGACGACGTGATCGAGCGGATGCCCGCCGGCAAGCCGGTCTGATACGCATCGCACGTGATGCTCGGACGGCCCCCATCGCTTACGCGATTGGGCTTCCTGAACCCGCCAGGAAGCGTAACGCCGTCAGGCGTACGGCAGCCCCGAGGGGGCGTCGTGGCCCCAAAAGGGCCCTGATCCACGGCTGATCCTGCGATTGCGGGAGGCACGCGGGGTTTGCTAGCGTCCCCGGCCCTGTGGCAGCCGGATGACGCACGCCCGCCGAGAGGCGGCGGCCTCGCCGCGGGCGTTGGGAGACGCTTTCGATGTGGTGGCACGACCGACGCCAGTGGCACGTAAGCCGATGGATGCCCATCGTCGCGGTCGCGTGCCTCGCGAGCGTAGGCTGCAAGAGCGACCTGAGCCAGCAGCTCCTGGAGCGGGAGCTCCGCTATCAGGAAGACCAGATTTACCAGCTGCAGGACGAGCTTCAGGACAAGTGCAGCCGGCTCGACATGCTGTCGGGCGAGAATGCAAGTCTCCGGAAGCAGCTCGGAGTGACCCCTGGCGACTCGCTGAGCCGATCGCGGACGGGTGCACCACGCCCCGCTTCCGCGCCGGTCGCCGTGCCGCCGGCCATCCAGATCCCGGAGGCGATCCGCGCCCCCGCCCCGGCGGCGCCGTCGCTGGCCCCCCCGGCGCTCGACAACATTCCGCCCCTGCCGGTGAAGCCTTCCTCGCAGCCGGAGACGTCGTTGCAGCCGGAGCCATCGCCGCTGGCGCTGCCCGAGCCGCTGGACGCCGCGGCGGCGGCGCCCGCCAGCACAGACGAAGCACCACCGATCCCAGTGGCCGTGCCTGTCGCCTACGACCAGCCCCTGTCCGATGGCCGGCCGGTACGGCTCGAAGTAAGCACCGCCACCACCGCCTGCTTCGACGACAACGGCGACGGCAGCAGTGACGGCATCGCGGTGACCTTCGAGCCCCGCGATGCGGCCGAGAGGCTCGTGCCCGCGCCGGGCGCCGTGACGATCACCGTGTTCGACGCGTCCAACCCGACCACGCCGATCGCCTCGTGGACGATCCCGACCGAACAGGCGGCGGCGCACTTCCGCCCGACCACGCGGCTCCGCGGCGTGCACGTGCCGCTCCGCTGGACCGGCGTGCCGCCGACCGGCGACCACGTCCGGGTGGCCGTGCGGGTCACTGGTCCGGAAGGTGCCGTGCTGGAAGCTGACGCCACGATTCCGACGCGGTGATCGGCAGCCGGCAGTTGACCTTCGTTCCGC
>JBBAVQ010000057.1:0-10186 GCA_040397625.1 Pirellulales bacterium
TGGCCCCGCCCACAGCGACGAGGCCCACGAGCACGCCCACGGTCAGGTCGGCAGACTTCATCGCCAGCCCAAGCCACCACGGGCCACCCGACGAGCCGTGCGCGGGCACATGCCCGAGCAACCCCTCGACGAACCGATGGATCCACGGCAGCCCATGCGCGACGATGCCGCCTCCCACCAGGAACATGGCGACCGTTCCCGCGATCGACAAAAGCCGCATCAGCGTGGGCGCGGCGTGGAGCAGCAGCAGGCCGAGGCTGCGGCTCGCGCCCCGTCCGCGGGAGAGCAGCAGGCCCAGGTCGTCGAGTTTGATGATCGCCGCGACGAGTCCATAGACGCCGACGGTCATCGCCGCGGCGACCGCTGCGAGCACGCCGACCTGCACGACCAGCGGCTTGCCAGCCACCACCCCCAGGGCGATCACGATGATCTCCGCCGAGAGGATGAAGTCGGTTCGGATGGCACCCGCGATCCGCCCCTGCTCGCCCTCGGGGCTCCCCTGCGGCGCCGTGTCGCGGGAGTGGCTGTCGTCACTGGCGTGGCCGTGCGATGCCTTCGACCGGAGCGCGTGCAGGATCTTTTCGACGCCCTCGTAGCAGAGGTACGCCCCGCCGGCCATCAGCAACGGCGCGATCGCCCACGGGGCGAGCAGGCTCACTGCCAGTGCGACCGGCACGAGGATCAGCTTGTTGACGGCCGATCCCCGGGCCACGCCCCAGACCACCGGCAGTTCGCGGTCGGCGCGCACGCCGGCGATCTGTTTGGCGTTGAGTGCGAGGTCGTCGCCCACCACGCCGGCGGTCTTGACCGCAGCCACCTTCGTCATCGTGGCCACGTCGTCGAGGACCGACGTGATGTCGTCGAGGAGGAGAAGGAGGCTGGCGGCCATGCGGGCAGACTACCTCACGGCGTTCCGGCCCTCCATCAGGAGGCCCAATCGCGTGAGCGGAGGGGGCGGTGCGGGGCAGCCGTACGCCTTACGGCGTTACGCTTCCTGCGGCGGGCCGTACGGCGTTCCGGCCCTCCATCAGGAAGCCCAATCGCGTGAGCGATGGGGGCGGTGCGGGGCAGCCGTACGCCTTACGGCGTTACGCTTCCTGCGAAGGGCCGTACGCCTTACGGCGTTACGCTTCCTGCGGGGGGCGTACGCTTCCTGCGGAGCGAAATGCCATGGCTGCTGGAAACGTGGGGGGGAAACTGGGCTGACGCCCGGCCGGCGGGTCTGGTATTTGTCTCCCTCCCCCGGGGATCTGCTGCACTGGCAGAGCCGGCTTCACAACGGGGGCGACCAGACCCGCAGAGGGAGCAAGATGCTCGAAACAGGCGCTTGGATCGCCGGATGGTTTGTGGCAATGGTCGTGCTGATGTCGATCATCGAGCATCAGGTTCACTGCCGGCTGATGCACAAGAAGCCGCGGAGTGTTCTGACGCGTGGCCTGCGGGCTCGGCAGAAGATGTTCACGAGTCACGCGGTCGAGCATCACACGCAGTATCGCAAGACGTTTCACGACGATCCGGTGCCCCATGGTGAGGATCGGGGAATCCGGCTCAATGTCTTCGAGGGGCTCGTGGAGTCGCTGCCGGTGACCCTGGTGCTGGCCTGTTTTTCGCTCTACACGCCCGCGATCATTTTTCCGCTGGTGGTCTGCCTGCACCACACGATCTGGAACCTGATCCACCTGGAGATGCACAAGCCGGAGAACCGGTTCTTCTCGAAGTGGGCCGCCTACCGGGCTGTGGCGCGGCATCACTACCTGCACCATCGCTACCCCGACAAGAACTTCAACGTGGCGTTTCCGATCGGCGACTTCCTGTTTGGCACCGTCGCGAGACCGTCGGAGGCCGATCGCCAGGCGATGAAGGCCGAAGGCATCGCCGCCTAGCCCGGGCGGCGTGTCGCTGGCCGCGCGGCCTAGCGGCCCATCCTTCTGTCCCATCCTTCTCTATAATGATGGGCATGCCTGCTCCCGAGTCTTCTCAGCGTTCTGAATCGTGCCGCTCGTGCTGTTTTTGGCGGCCCGAGGCGACGGTCGGCGACGGTCTGGGCTGGGGGCAGTGCCGGCGGATGCCACCTGCCCTGCCGACAGCTCGCGACGACAAACTCGCCCTCGTGGGGATCTGGCCCCACACCGACGGCCGCGACTGGTGCGGTGAGTGGCAGCACCGCGATCAGGGCGAAATCGCGAGTTTGCCGCGGTAAAGGCGGCATCGGACCAGGCCCCCGGCGGCCCCCCTATCCCCCGCCGATGTTGTGGTGCGGGGGCTCGAGTGCTATATTTGCCTACGTTCGACTGACTCTCGTCCGCACTCTTCTCCGTCCGGGAACTGCGGTTTGTGCTTAGGCGATGGTCGACGCGTCGATGATTGGCTCGTGATCCAGTTCCCGATTTCCTGAGGTTGAGTTTTATGTCCCGGAAGATTTACGTGGGGAACCTCCCCTGGTCCACTACGTCGGCCGATCTTGAAGCGATTTTTTCTGCCCACGGTGCCGTGCAGAGCGCCGAGGTGATTTCTGATCGCGAAACGGGCCGCTCGCGCGGCTTTGGTTTCGTCGAGATGCAGACGGACGAAGGCCTGCAGGCGGCGATCGCGGCCCTCAATGGGCACGAGATGAACGGCCGTCCCCTGACCGTCAACGAGGCCCGTGAGCGTACGCCGCGTGCCGGTGGTGGCGGTGGCGGCTACGGTGGCGGCGGCGGCGGTGGCCGTGGCGGCTACGGTGGCGGTGGTGGCGGCGGTCGTGGCGGCTACGGTGGCGGCGGCGGCGGTGGCCGCGGCGGCTACGGCGGTGGCGGCGGTGGCGGTGGCTACGGCGGCGATCGCTACTAGTCTCCCCTGATTCTGCGGTCGGCTTCATGGCCGTCCGATGTCGTTCAAATCGCATCGCGGGAGCCGGGTAGACCCTGCCCGGCTCTCGCGAGCGTGTTATAGTGTGCGGCCCCAGGTCTCCTGGGCTTCGATTTCGTTCCCCCTCCGTTCAGGTTTGAGATACCCGATGAGTTTCGCAGGACCCCGTGCCAAGTCGGCAAAGATGGCCCGCAAGAAGGCCAAGCCCCGCCCCAAGGTCAAGCGGCGCGACCCGATCTTTATCGACGGTGCCCGGCCGCGGCCGATGTACGTGGACTACAAGGACCTCGAACTCCTCGGCAAACTCGTCAACCGGCAGGCGAAGATCCTCAGCCGGCGGAAGAGTGGGTGCACCGCCGCCAGCCAGCATGCAGTGACCCGCGCGATCAAGCGGGCCCGCTTCATGGCGCTGCTGCCCTACGTCGGCGAGTAGCCCTCGTTCGCCGATCGGTCGCTCCCCCAGTACGGTCGTGATGTCGCGATGGGATCGTTCACGACCCGCCGCCGTGTCGAGTTTCGCGACACCGATGCCGCGGGGATCGCGCACTTCTCGGCCTTCTTCTTCTGGATGGAGTCGGTGGAGCATGAGTTGCTCCGCGCTGCCGGGGTGGCCGTCGTCGATCGCGGTGCCGACGGTATCGATGCAAGCTGGCCGCGGGTGTCGGCCTCGTGCGACTACGTGTCCGCCGTTCGCTTCGGCGACGAACTCGATGTCGCGGTGTCGGTCGAGGCGATTGGCCGCACGAGTGTGACGTATGCCTTTGAGTTTGCGCATGACGGCCGGAGCGTCGCCCGGGGAAGAGTGGTGGCGGTCCGCTGCCTGATGCGGCCCGGCGAGAAGCCCGAGTCGGTTGCGATTCCCGCCGACATCGTTCGCCGTCTCGACGTTCATCGTGCCGCCAGCTGACACTCCACCCGTGCTCCACCTCGACCGCATCACGAAAGACTACCCCGGTGCAGACGGCCCGGTTCGCGTGCTCGATGGAGTGACGCTCTCGCTGCCGCCGGGCGGTCGCCTGGCGATCATGGGGCCGAGCGGATCGGGCAAGAGCACGCTGCTCGCCATCATCGGCGGGCTTGAGCCGCCGACGGAGGGCCGCATCACCCTCGATGGTGTCGATCCGTATGCCGCCGACGCCACGGCGCTGGCGGCGTTTCGGAACCGTCGCATCGGCTTCGTCTTTCAAGACCACCACCTGCTCGATGGCTGCACCGCGCTCGACAACGTGCTGGTGCCGGCGTTGGCCAGCGGCAGCGTGCCGATCGACCTCGTTGCCCGGGGCACGCGGCTGCTCGAGCGGGTGGGGCTCGCCGATCGCATGACGCACATGCCAGGCGAACTCTCCGGTGGCGAGCGGCAGCGGGTGGCGGTGGCGCGGGCGTTGCTGCTCTCGCCGCGGTTGGTGCTCGCCGACGAGCCGACCGGCCAGCTCGATTCGCGAACTGCAGGCGACGTGGCGGCACTGCTGGTCGAACTCGTGGCGGAAGCGGGAGGCATGCTCGTCGTTGTCACGCACGACTCCGCCCTCGCCGGCCTGGTCGGCGAAATCCGCCGGCTCCGCGACGGACGGCTGGAGTCATGAACACGACGACGAGCGCGACGACGAGCCCAATCCGGTCGCTCGCGGGCCTGGCGAGCGGGCTTGCCGCCAAGTGGTGGCCGCAGCTTCTCGCCCTCGCGGCCGCCTGTGCGGTGGTGGCCACGACGATCACCGGCGCGCTCGGGGTGGGCGATGTGATTCGGGCCGGACTCCACCGTCTCGCCGTCGGCCGGCTCGGCCGGATCGACGCCGTCGTGCTCGGCGATGGATTCTTTCGCCGCGCGCTGGCCGACGAACTCGCCGCCGCCGGAGGCGCGGCGGAGCCGCGACTCGCCTGCACGCCCGCGGTCGTGCTTCCCGTCACCCTCGCCGCCACCACCGCCGACGCGGCCGTCTCGCGGGCCACGCTCCTGGCCTGCGACGATCCCGCCGGCCTCGGCTTCGATCCGCCGCCGCCGCCGCTCGAGGAAGGCGGCGTGGTCGTCAACGGCCGCCTCGCTTCGGCCCTTGGCGTTGCCGCCGGCGACACGGTGGTGCTGCGGCTGCCGAAGCGGTCGGCCGTGCCTGCCGACAGCCCACTCGGCCGCCGCCAGCCCGAGTCGGTCGGCCGCCGGCTGAGGGTGCTGGCCGTGGTGGCCGACGAGGGACTCGGGCGATTCTCGCTGCGGCCCGCGCAGACCGCCGAGCCGCTGGCGGTGATGTCGTTGACCGATGCGCAGGCGATCCTCCGCGAGGGCGACGTCGCCAATGCGGTGTTCGTGCTCGCGCCGGGTACGTCGGCGGGCGACGTGGCCGCGACGATCCGCTCCCGGCTGAAGCCTCGTCTCGACGACGTCGGCGTCGTGCTGGAGCCCCTTGCAGGGGCCATGCGGCTCTCGAGCCGTCGGCTGGTGATCCAGCCGGAGATCGATCGGGCGGCAGAACGCGTGCTCGGCCCCGTCGGCGGCCGGGCCACGCTCGCCTTCCTGGCCAACGACATCGTGCCGCTGGAACGCGACGGCGGCGGGCCGAAGGCACGGATTCCCTACTCGACCGTGCTCGGCATCGACGCCACGACGCTGCCCGCTGGGCCGCTTGTCGATGCCTCCGGCACGCCGTTCGACGTGCCGCTCGACGAGGAGATCATCATCGATCGCTGGATGGCGGACGACCTCGCCGCGCAGGGGCGGCCCGTCGCCGCCGGTGACCTTGTGGTCGTGACGTCGTTCATGCCCGAGACGATCCATGGGCGGGTCGAAGAGCGGACCGAGAGCTTTCGCGTCGCCGGCGTCGCCGAGATGACGGGGGCGGCCATCGACCGCTCGCTGGTGCCCGAGGTGGAGGGCGTGACCGACGAAGGTTCGATCGCCGACTGGGATCCGCCATTTCCGTTCGACGCCGCCCGCGTTCGCACGGTGCCGCCGCACGACGAGGACGATCGCTACTGGAAGCAGTATCGGGCGACGCCCAAGGCATTTGTGTCGCTCGCGGCGGCGCGGCGGCTCGCCGGCAGCCGCTTCGGCACAACGACCGCGTGGCACGCCGCCACACAGGCGGCGACAGACGCCGGTAGCGCGGCGACGGCCGCCGAAAACGCGGCGACGGCCGGAGCCGATCTTGCGTCGCGGATCGCCGACGGCGTCGATTTCGAGCGGGCTGGTATTCGGACGCTGCCGCTCCGTGCCGAGGCCGAGGCGGCCGCCAAGGGATCGACGCCCTTCGGCGGCCTGTTTCTCGCGCTCTCGTCGTTCGTCGTGGTGGCGGGCCTGCTGCTCGTCTGGCTGCTCTTCGGCCTTCTGATCGCGGCGCAGTCGCGGACCCTCGGCGTCCTCGCGGCGGTGGGCTTTCCGCCGCGGCGGCTGGCGGCGGTGCTGCTGCTCGTGGGAGGGGCGGCCGCGGTCGCCGGCGCGATTGTCGGCGCGGTGCTTGGGCCGCTCTGGACGCGTCTCCTCGTGGGCCTGCTCGGGCGGGCGTGGGATCGTGACGTCGCCGCCGGCTCGGCGGCCGTCTTCGCGCCGCAGCCTATCTCCATGGCGTCGGCGGCGGCAGGCGCCGCCGCCACGCTGCTGCTCGCCGTCGCGGCCCTGGCATACGCGGCCTGGCGGGCAGGGCGACAGCCGCCATTGATGCTGCTTCGCGGGAATGCGCCAGCTGTCGGGAATCGTGGCCGTGGCCGCAGGGCGCCGCTCCTGGCCGCGGTGATGCTGGCAGCGGCGGTGCTGGCCGCGGCGGCCGCCAGTCGTGCCTCCGCCGATGCCGCCGTGGGGCTGTTCTTCGCGGCGGGCTTCGCCGCGTTGGCCGGACTGCTCGGCCTCGTGCGCACGGCGCTGGCGTCGCGTGGTCGCCGGCCCGCGCGCGACCTCCTCCAGTTCGCGGCTCGCACGCTCGCGGCCCGCCCGGGGCGGGCCTTTTCGATCGCGGCGATCGTGGCCTGCGGGCAGTTTCTCGTGGTGGCGGTGTCGGCGTTCGCGGTGCGGCCTCCGGCCGATCCGTCCGATCGGCGGTCGCCCACGGGCGGCTGGACCACGATCGCCACCTTCGGCGAGCCGACGTCGATCGATCCCGCCGACCCGGCAACCCGTGACGTGCTCGGCCTCTCCACGGACCAGGGACGGGCGCTTGCTGGCGCCGCGATCGCCCTGCTGCGGGTGAGCGACGGTGACGATGCGAGCTGCACCAATCTCAATGCGACCACGCGGCCGACGGTCGTCGGCGTGGGGCCGGCGGTGATCGATCGCGGCGGCTTTCGGTTCGTGGGCCACGCGCCGCTCGACGCCGACGCGGCAGACAATCCGTGGCGGCTGCTCGACCGCCTCAGTTGGGAGGGCGACACGGCCATTCCCGCGGTGCTCGATCAGGCGACGGCGCAGTGGGGGCTCAAGCTCGGCGGTGTCGGCAGCCGGTTCACGCTGCCGGACGAGGCGGGCGACGCGGTTGAGTTTCGCATCGTCGGCCTGCTCGAGCCCGGCATTCTTCAAGGCCGCGTGATCGTGTCGGAGACGGCCTTTCAGCGGCTCTTCCCCTCGCGGTCGGGCTACGGCATGGCGCTGCTCGACACGTCGGGGCTCGAGCCGGCCCTCCGGGGGTCGGTACCGGCGGCGGCTCGAGCCGCGTGGGCCGACGCGGGCGTGACGCTCGAGCCGGCAAGCGAGCGGCTCCGCGGTCTGCAGGCGGTGCAAAACACCTTCCTCGCCGGCTTCCAGGCGCTCGGCACGCTCGGCCTGCTCCTCGGCACGGCGGGCGTGGCGGCGGTCCAGGTGCAGGGCGTGGTGGAACGGCTCGGCGGGCTCGCCGTGTTGAGGGCTGTCGGCTTCACGCTCCTTCGGGTGCGGTCGCTCTTGGCGCTCGAGACACTGGTCGCGGTCGGCCTCGGGATCATCGCGGGCACGCTCGCCGGCGGGGCTGCGGTGTGGCCCGCGCTGGCCGGCGGCACGGCTCGGCTGCCGCTGGCGTGGATCATCGCCTCGGGCGGGCTCACGCTGGCCTCGGCGATCCTGGCGGGATGGCTGGCCTCGGCCCGGACTGTGATCCCGCAGCGGCCCACGGTGTGACGCGGCGCCGAACCGCGACACCGCCCATCGCCGCGTTCAGGTGGTTGTGCAACTGGACTCGTCCGTCGGCCCTGCGGGGGGCTACATTTCCGCGATGCACATTGCCGTCATTCTCCCGCGGTGGGTGGGCGACGCCGTCATGGCCACGCCCCTGCTTCGCGGCATCAAGTCGCACTTCGGCAGCCGCGCGCGGGTCACCGGCGTGATGCGGCCCGTGGTCGCGGATCTGTTCGACGGGACTGGCTGGCTCGATGCTCACGTCTTCTACGACCGCCACGGCCGCAATCGCGACCACACCTTCAGCGCCTCGGCTCGGGCCCTCCGTCGTGACCGGCCCGACATCGCGCTGGTGCTGCCCAACTCGCTCTCATCGGCGGCCCTCGCCTTCGCGGGTCGCGCCAGGCGCCGCGTCGGCCACGTCGGGCATCGCCGCCGCTGGCTGCTCACCGACGTCGTCCGGCCGCGACGCGCCGAGGCGATCGTGCCCCCGCCGGTGGCCTTCATGGAGATCGCCGAGGCGATCGGCGTGCCGCGCGGTTCGCTCGACATGGAACTCGCGGTGGATGCCGGCATGCAGGCTCGCGGCGACGAGGTTCTCGCCGGACTGTTTCCTGGCCGCGGCGGGCCGCTGGTGATCCTCAACGACAACAGTTCCAACGGGACGGCCCGCACCTGGGGCATCGACAACCACGCCGCGCTCGCCCGCTGGCTCGTCGATCGAGTGCCCGACGTGCGGGTGCTGGTGCACTGCGGTCCCGCCGATCGCGAGCAGGCTCGGGCGGTCGTGGACCGCGCGGCGAGTCCGGGGGTTCGCGGGCTTGCCGATGTGGCCGACCTTCCGCTCGGCCTCTCGAAGGCGGTCTATGCCCGGGCCGACGCGGCCGTGTCGAGCGACAGCGGTCCGCGGCACATCGCCGCCGGCTTCCGCATACCCACGGTGGCCCTGCTGGGGCCCACCGTTCCGCAGAGCGGCCGTTCCGACCCGGAGCGGTGCGTGGAGATCCGCCGCGACCTCACCTGCTCTCCTTGCGATCGCGGCGAGTGTCCGCTCGGCCACCACGACTGCATGAAACTGATCGGCGTGGAGGAGGTGGGCGCTGCGACGCTCGCCGCCCTCGGCCGCCGTTCGCCGTGAGCCGGGGTATGCTTGCCCAGGTTCCGAACCCGCGAGGAGTGAGACGATGCTGCAGTTTCTGGGCATGCTGGCCGCGATCGGCCTGACGGCGATGTGCTGGGGCATGTACGGCCCCGTGCTTCATTTCGGCCGCGAAGACATGCACTCGCCCCTGCGGCCGTTCGTCTGCGTCGGCATCGCCTACTTCGTGATCGCCGTGCTCGTGCCGTCGCTCCTGCTCCTCAAGGGGGAGAAGGGAGCGTGGACGACGAAAGGCGTGGTCTGGAGCCTGCTGGCCGGCGTGGCCGGGGCGTGCGGGGCGCTGGGGGTGATCCTCGCGCTCCATTTCGGCGGCAAGCCGATCTATGTGATGCCGCTGGTGTTTGGCGGGGCGCCCGTGATCAACACGCTCCTCACGGCCGCAATGAACAAGGCCTTCGACCAGCTCAAGGCGCCGTTTCTTGCCGGGCTGCTGCTGGTGATCACCGGGGCCGTGACGGTGCTCGTGTTCAAGCCGCAGTCGCCGCCGCCGCGGCCGGTGGCCGCCGCGGCCGCTGCCGCCGTGTCTGCAGGGGCGGGAGAGGTTGCCGCGCCGGCGAAGCCGACGGTCGAGCAGAAGGCCGAGCGGATCTTCGCCGTGCTCGCATCGATCGCGCTGGCGATGGTGTCGTGGGGCTCGTACGGCCCGGTGCTTCACCGCGGCCAGGCCGGCATGCAGGGCAGCCGGCTGCGGCCGCTGATCTGCATTGGCGTGTCGTACTTCCTGATCGCGGTGCTGGTGCCACTGGCCCTGCTGGTGCCGCTCGGCGACACCGGCCAATGGAATGCCAACGGCATCGTCTGGAGCCTCGGCGCCGGCTCGCTCGGGGCCCTCGGCGCGCTTGGCACGATTCTCGCCTTCACGCTCGGCGGCAAGCCGTTCACCGTGATGCCCGTGGTGTTTGGCTGCGCGCCGGTGATCAACACGCTCACCACGCTCGCGCTCAACGAGACGCGGCTCGCCACGATCAGCCCGTTCTTCCTTGCGGGCATGCTGGTGGTGGCGGTCGGCGCCGCGACGGTGCTGGCCTTTGGCCCGCGAGGCCACGCGCCGGCCAAGCCGGCGTAGTGCCAAGACGCGCGGTTCTCAGGAAGCCCAATCGCGTGAGCGATGG
>JBBAVQ010000057.1:10286-12408 GCA_040397625.1 Pirellulales bacterium
GTGGGCACAGGTTGAAAACCTGTGCTACGGGTGGCGGTGTGCTGCCTGGGAGTAGCCGCAGGTTTTCAACCTGCGGTGCTCATGTGCCCCGGCGGCCACCGTACCACGTGATGTGATGCCGCGGCGCGACCCGCATCCCACGCCGGCGGCACTCGCCCGCCAGCCACGCCGTCCGCGACGTCAACTCCTCCGGCGTCCGCGCCTGCGGCATGAAAAACACGCGGCCGCGGTCGATGCCCGGCCCCAGGTCGTCGAGCCAGCCGCAGGCCTCTGCAAGGTCCGCGGCGGTCTCGACCACGAACTTGAACTGGTGTGCCGCCGAGGCGGCGAGCGCACGCAGCACGTCGTCTCTTCGCCGTGCCGCTTCGTGACGCGCAGCCCAGTTGCCCGGTGTGTCGGCCGGCGGTGTCGAGGAGGCGAGCTTCGGGCTGATCGAAACGAGGTCGAAGAGCGGTCCGTTGCCGGCGGGTAACACGGTGCCCGCGGTCTCGACGGTCACATGGTGGCCGCGGCCGCGGAGTTCGCGGCAGAGATCGGCGACCTCGGCGAGCAGCAGCGGCTCGCCGCCGGTCACCACGACGTGCCGCGGGGCGAGCGCATCAACCGCCGCGAGCACCTGGGCGACGGCCATCTCGCGGCCCTCGGGCTTCCACGATGTGAAGGGAGTATCGCACCACACGCAGCGGAGGTTGCAGCCGCTCGTGCGGACAAACGTGGAGGGCGTGCCGGCCAGCAGTCCTTCCCCCTGCAGCGACGCGTAGATCTCTGAGATCTTCATCGGTCGCCCTGCGCTAGTGCCATCGCGCCGACTCGCATCGTGGGTCGGCCGCGCCAGCCGCCGCGAAGCCGGCCGCGCGGATCCGGCACGAGTCGCACTCGCCGCAGGGGCGGCCGTTCGGGAGTGGGTCGTAGCAGCTCGTGGTCAGGCCGTAGTCGAGGCCGAGCGAAAGTCCGAGCCGGATGATCGCCTCCTTGGAGAGATCGACGAGCGGCGCGAGAAACTCGAGCGGCTTCCCCTCGACGCCTGCCTTCGTGGCGAGCGTCGCCATCCGCGCGAAGGCCTCCAGGTATTCCGGTCGGCAGTCGGGGTAGCCGCTGTAGTCCACGGCATTGATGCCGAGCACGATCGCGTCGGCGCCGCGGGTCTCGGCCATCGCCAGCGCGAGCGACAGGAAGACGGTGTTGCGGGCGGGCACGTAGGTGACCGGGATGCCGTGGCTGATCTCGGCGCCGCTTCGCCCGTGGGGAACGGCGATCGAAGCATCGACGAGTGCGCTGCCGCCGAAGGCCGCGAGATCGACCTTCACCACCACATGGTCGGCGATGCCGAGCGCCCGGGCCACGTCACGGGCGGCGTCGAGCTCAACCCGGTGGCGCTGGCCGTAGTCAACCGACAGGGCCGAGAGGGTGAGGCCGCGGGCGACCGCCCAGGCAGCCGCGGTCGCCGAGTCGAGGCCCCCCGAGAGGAGCACCACGGCCTGCCGCGGGCCGGTCCCCTGCCCTGCCGTCGCCGTCGTGGCTATCGTGTCGATGTCTTTCATGGCACACTTGCGACCACTATGAGCACAACCACCGCACCGTCCCGCGACCAGTTGGAGACCTTCGCCAACCAGTTCCCGGGTCGAGACTACCTGATCGAGATCATCTGCCCCGAGTTCACATCGGTCTGCCCGAAGACCGGCCAGCCCGACTTCGGCACGCTCACCTTCCGCTACGTTCCCGACGCGACCTGCGTGGAACTCAAGAGCCTGAAGCACTACCTCCAGGCCTTCCGGAACGAGGGTATCTTCTACGAGAACGTGACCAACCGCATTCTCGACGACCTCGTGGCCGTGCTCCAGCCCCGGCGGATGACGCTCGTGGCCCACTTCACGCCGCGGGGGGGCATCAGTTCGCGGCTGATTGTGTCGCACCCATCGGGTGAGCACCTGGCCGCTCATTCCTGATCCGGCCGATTCGTTCTCTCAGCACCCAGAGGAATCTCCCGTGGCCCAGCCCGCCGTCCTCCTTTCTGCCCTCGCCGACGAGGCCGCCTTCCACCTCTCGGCCATCGAGCAGTTTTCGGCGCTGGCCGCCCTGGGCCTGGAGTACTACAGCCTGCGGAACATCGACGTGGGCAAGG
>JBBAVQ010000058.1:0-10572 GCA_040397625.1 Pirellulales bacterium
GCACGATCGACTACCAGAAGGTGGTCCGCGACGTGATCCGCGAGGTGGGCTACACCGACGACGAGATGGGAATCGCCGCCGACACCTGCTCCGTCCTCGTGGCGGTCGGCAAGCAGTCGGGCGACATCGCCATGGGCGTGAATGAAGACGAGTCGAAGGGCAAGGACATCGGCGCCGGCGACCAGGGCCTGATGTTCGGCTATGCCTGCAATGAGACGCCCGAACTCATGCCGCTGCCGATCGCGCTGTCGCACCGCATCCTGAACCGGCTCACCGAGGCCCGGCAGAAGGGCGAGGTGGACTGGCTGCGGCCCGACTCCAAGAGCCAGGTGACGGTCGAGTACGAGGACGACAAGCCAGTGCGGCTCGACACGATCGTGGTCTCCACGCAGCACGCCCCCCACGTGTCGAACGAGGACATCCGGAAGTTCATCGTCGAAAAGATCATCAAGCCGCTGCTTCCCAAGGACCTCGACACGTCCAACATCACCTACCACATCAACCCCACGGGGCGGTTCGTGGTGGGTGGCCCTCACGGCGACTGCGGCCTCACCGGCCGGAAGATCATCGTTGACACCTACGGCGGCTGGGGTCGCCATGGCGGCGGCGCCTTCTCCGGCAAGGATCCGACCAAGGTCGACCGCAGCGCCGCCTACATGGCCCGTCACGTCGCCAAGAACATCGTGGCGGCCGGCCTCGCCGACCGCTGCGAGGTGCAACTTGCCTACGCGATCGGCGTGAGCGAGCCGGTGAGCGTGAACGTGGACACCGAGGGCACCGGCAAGGTCGAGGACGAGCGGCTCTGCGAGGTGGTGCGGGAGTTCTTCCCGCTCACGCCGCGGGGCATCATCGACTACCTCGAACTCCGCCAGCCGATCTTCCGCAGGACCGCCGCCGGTGGCCACTTCGGCCGCGACGGCTTCTCGTGGGAGAAGACCGACAAGGCCGCCAAGCTCGCGCAGGCTGCCAGGGCCGGCGCCGCTGTCGGCTGACAATGGCAACCCTGCCGGCAGGTGGCCGACGGCTGACTCCGCTGCCCGGTGGCATGCTCCCGGGATCGGTCACCCGTCGGTCACCGGCCGGGCCGGCAGTGGCGCCGCTGCTGCGGTCGATCGCCACGCTGGCAGCGGCCGCGGCCCTGTCGAGCGGAATGGTGCTCGCCTGGCGACGGCTCGCTGGCGGCTTCACCGCGGCTGAGCCGGGGCTCGCCTGGATGACGCTGGGCGGGGGCATCATCCTCCTCGGCATCGCCGATGCGGGCCGACGCGCCGGAGGCAGCCTGAGCAGTTCCGTGGCGGCGCGGCTTGGGATCGTGCTCGCCGTGGCAGCGGTGACGCTGCCGCCGAGAGCCGGCGACTGGGTCTCGGTCCTGGCGCTGGCCGTCGCCGCGGCGGCCGGTGTCCTCCCGCCACCCCGCACGCCGGGCCGGCTCGAAACCAGCCACCGGCGGCGTTCCGCGCCGGTCTCCGGCAACCCGAGCAGACGTCCGGAACGTGAAACCCGCGCCGGCACACCGGCCCCGGCGACACCGCATGAGCCACCGCCGGTGGCGGAGCGTCCGCAGCCCGCCGCCGCAGCGGGGGGGCCGGCGGCAATCCAGGGGCGGTTGCAGCAGCGACTGGAGCGGTACGAGTCTGCCGAGGGCATGGACTGCGTCTCCGGCCACGTGCGGCTCTCGATCCCGGCGGGCGGCAAGGCGACCCACGCCCACGTCGGGTTCTGTCCGGCGTTCACCGCGACGCCGACCGTGGAAGTCTCGACGGACTACGATGGCGTCGAGGCGGTGGTCACCGCGGCCGAGGTGCTGCCCTGGGGCGTGCGGATCGAGTGCCGCCTGAGCGAGCCGGCCGAGGAGCCGATCGAGATTCCCGTCGACCTCGTCGCGCACGCATTCAGGTGACCCATGGCCCGTTGGCCCGATCATGCCTGGACCACGCTGTTCACCTACGGGCTGATCTTCGGCGGTTTTCCGATCCTCTGCTTCCTGTTCTGGACCTGGGTCCGCGGCCGCTGATCAACCATCCGCGCCACCACGCGCCGCGGGCGAATCCCTGGAGACTGAAACCATGCTGCATGCAATCGTGATGGCGGGCGGATCGGGGACGCGATTCTGGCCCGCGAGCCGGGCGGCGCTTCCAAAGCAACTCCTGCCGCTCGCGGGCGCGACGACGCTCCTGCAGGACACCGTCGATCGCCTCGAAGGCCTCGTGCCGCCCGACCGCACCATGATCGTGACGTCGGCGCGGCTGCTCGACGCCGTCCGCTCGCAGATACCGGGCCTGCCGGAGTCGGGCCTCGTCGGTGAACCATGCAAGCGCGACACGGCCCCCTGCATCGGCCTGGCCGCCCTGCTCGTGGCCCGCCGCGATCCCGAGGCGACGATGGCGGTGATGCCCTCCGACCACGTGATCCGCCCCGCGGCCGCCTTCCGTCGCGCGATCCAGCAGGCGGCCGCCATGGTGGAGACGTGTCCCGGCCGACTCGTCACCTTCGGCGTGCGGCCCACCTACCCGGCCGAGAGCTTCGGCTACATCCAACAGGGCGCACCGCTCGCGACCGCCCCGGGCGAAGCCCCGGCCCACGTGGTGGCCCGGTTCAAGGAGAAACCGCCGGCCAGCGTGGCGGCGGACTACGTCGCCGCCGGCACCTACCTCTGGAACGCGGGCATCTTCGTCTGGAAGGCATCGACGATCATCGCCGCTCTCGACGCCCGTCAGCCCGAGACGATGGCGCACCTGCGGCGGATCGCGGATGCCTGGGACGGCCCGGACCGCGAGGGGGTGTTTGCCGGGGAGTTTGCGGCGATCAAGGGCCTCTCCGTTGACTACGCCGTCCTCGAGCACGCCACCGACGTGGCCGTCATCGAGGCCCCGTTCGGCTGGGACGACCTCGGCGGCTGGTCGGCCGTGGCCCGCCAACGGACGCAGGACGAGGCGGGCAACACCTCGGTCGGACGCCATCTCGGCATCGATTCGGCTGGCACGATCGTGCATGCGGGCAACGATCACCTCGTCGTCACGCTCGGGCTGAAGGATATCCTTGTGGTGCACACCCCCGACGCCACGCTGGTGGCCGACCGCGGCCACGAGGAGGCCGTCCGCAAGGTGGTGGCGGAACTCGAGAAACGCGGATGGACCGAATACCTCTGATCGCGGCGGTCCTCTGCGTGGTGGTCGTCCGGGCCGCCGCGGCCGAGGAGGCGGTGCAGCAGGATCCCACCTGGCTCACACGGCTCCGCCGATCACAGGAGGCGGTCGAGTGGAGCGATGCGAGCGTTCGCCACGACTGGCGGCTCCAGGAACGCCCCCGCGACGGCCGCTGCCGCATCCTCGATGCCCGCGACGCCGTCGTCCGCCAGGGCTCCCGCGACGAGTGCCACGCGGCGTTCGCGGCGCTCGAAGCCGACGGCACCATCCCGCCGATGGAAGGGCCCGCGGTGATCGTGCTCCACGGCCTCGGCGAGGGGCGCGCGTCGATGCGGCCGATCGCCGACCACCTGCGGAAGACCCTCGACGCGACGGTGCTCCTGTTCGGCTACGCCAGCACCGCCGCGCCGATCGAGGCCCACGGACGGTCGCTCGACGCCGTCGTCGGCGGCCTCCCCCCCACCGCCCGCCTCAGTTTCGTCGGCCATAGCCTCGGCAACCTCGTGGTCCGCCGCTGGATGTCGCTCGCGGATGAGGGCGACCTCGCTCGCGTCGATCGCGTCGTCATGCTCGGCCCTCCCAACCATGGCTCCGATCTCGCCCGCCAGGTCGGCGGCGTCGGCGTCCTCGCCGCGTTTGCGGAAGGGGCCGCCCGCGACCTCGTCATCGACTGGCCGAAGGTCGAGCCGCACCTTGCCGTGCCGCCGTGCGAGTTTGGCATCGTGGCCGGCGGCCGCGGCGACGGCTCGGGCTTCAGCCCCCTGCTCGACGGCGACGACGACGCCATCGTTCGCGTGGAGGAGACGAGGCTCGATGGCGCCGGCGACTTCCTGCTCGTGCCCGTCCACCACGCTGCGATGATCCGCGACGAGCGGGTCAAGCGGGCGACCGAGTCATTCCTGAAATCGGGCCGCTTCGTGGCCGGCCACGACGAGGGCGGCCGATGAGCGACGGCTTACCGGCGGGACGGCTGGCCGGCGTCGACTACGGTCGGCGGCGGATCGGCGTGGCGATCTGCGACGCCGAACGGATCATCTGCAGCCCGCTCTGCGTGCACCAGACCACCGGCGACCGCGCGATCGACACCGCCTTCTTTCAGCGGCTCGTTGCCGAGGAGACCGTCGCAGGCTTCGTCGTCGGACTGCCGGTCCACGCTGACGGCACCACCAGCGCGATGTCGCAGGAGGTGGAGCGCTTCGGCGCCTGGCTGACCAGGATCACCGGCCGGCCGGTCGTGTTCCACGACGAGCGGTACAGCTCCCGCGAGGCCGACGGCATGCTGACCGGCGTGGGGATGACGCGGGGCCGCAAGAAGCAGCGGGCCGACGCCGTCGCTGCGCAGGTGGTTCTCCAGTCGTGGCTCGAATCGCAATCCCGGGGTGAGCGGCCGAGGGCCCTCGACGGTTAGCCGTTTCCATTCCGGGCGCCGGGCCGGCAGCTGACACCCTCACGACCGAACTCTCCATGACGATCCACGACGCTTCCACCCCGCCGTCCACGCCTGCCGAGGCTCCTCGAGCCGCTGCGGCTGGCGGCCTCGCCGAGCGTCGTCGCCTGGTGGTCGGCTGCGGCTACCTCGGGGAGCGGGTCGCACGGCGCTGGGCAGCGGAGGGCTCACACGTCATCGCCACCACGCGGCGGGAGGCACGGGCGGCAGAGTTGCGGGAGCGTGGCATCACGCCCGCGATCATCGACGTGACCGCGGCAGAGCCCTCGTGGACGAGGCTCTTCACGGAACACGGCGTTCCAGCGACTGTGTTCTGGGGGGTGGGTTTCGATCGTACCGCCGGCGTGACGCACCGCGACGTCCACGTTGACGGGCTGCGGCGGCTTCTCGACGCGCTTGTGGCGACGCGGATCGCGGGCCAGCCGCCGCGGGTGATCCTCTCGAGTTCGACCGGCGTGTGGGGAGACGAAGGGGGCGGTGTCGTTGATGAATCGACACCGCCGAATCCCACTCGCGACGCCGGGCGGGTGCTCGTCGAGGCCGAGGCGGTGCTGGCGGACCATCCGGCCGGCCCCGGCACGGCACTGCGATTCGCGGGGCTCTACGGTCCCGGCCGGCTGCCGCGGATCGCCGACCTCAGGGCGGGCCTGCCGATCGCCGCAGACCCCGACTCGTGGCTCAACCTCATCCACATCGATGATGCCGCGGATGTCGTCTGCCGTGTGGCCGCGGCCCCCTCGCCCCGTGGGCTCTACGTGGTGGCCGACGGGCATCCTGTCCGCCGGCGCGACTGGTACGGCACGCTGGCCACGCTCACGGGCAGCCCCGAGCCCCGCTGGAGCACGACCGCCCCGCGAACCCGTGGAGCCGACAAGCGGGTCGACCCAACGCTGCTGTTTGGCGACCTCGGCTTCCGGCCGGCTCACCCCAATCCGCTCGCAGCGCTCGCGAACCTCGTGGAAACCAGTTCCTGACCCGGCCATGAAGCCTCGGGATGGCGGCCTGCGGCGAAGCGGAGCCGATCACACTGCAAGTGCAGGTTGAAAACCTGCACTCCGTGAGGAAAACGATCGCTTACGGGTCCACCAAGAGCTTCTCGCGGTCGCCGTCCAAGCCCAACGCCGTGAGGCGTGGGGCGAACCACCACACGATGCGGCGTCCAGCGTGGTTCGCCCGCGGCCTCACGGCCGGTCGGCTTTCACGTGCCCGCGCACTCGATCGCGAGGATCCCGTGTGAACCGTATCAGCTCGGGGCTGCCCATGCCCTCGAGCGGGCTATGGGAGCAAGCGCAGCCCGGAGGGCGAAGCGCCGCGGACATGCAGAGAGCGTCGGGCAGGATGCCCGACGCGAACGTCCAGCGAGAGGGCATGGGCAGCCCCGAGCGACGCGGCCGACAAGCCCCCATCGCTCACGCGATTGGGCTTCCTGATGGAAACGAACGTCCAGCGAGAGGGCATGGGCAGCCCCGAGCGACGCGGCAGACAAGCCCCCATCGCTTACGCGATTGGGCTTCCTGGGCCGGCACCGGTCACGGTGCCGGCGTCTGCTCCAGCACCTTTGCCGTCTCGGTCAGGCCCGTGGCGCCGGCGAGCGCCCTGAGGTAGTCGATCGTGACGTTGAGGGTCTCGTCGAAGTAGTAGTCGCGACGGACGACGGGCTTCTTCTGCGACTCCATCTCCTCGAGCTTCTTCTCCTCTTCGTCCTCGGCGGCCTTCCCCTCGTTCCACTGCCGCTCGAACTCGGCCTCCACGAGCGAGATCGTCTTCTCGTCCTTCCGCTTCTCGTAGCGGGCGATGTCCCCGGCGAGCTTTTCGAAGTCCTTGTTGATCTGCACCCGCTTGGCCGATGCCTCGCGGAGCATCGCGACCATGCCGTCGGTCACCTTGCCGGAGGACTGGAAATCCGCCCGCGGCACACGGTCGAACGTGAGCGCGTGGTCGAGGTCCGATTCGCCGATCGGAAGGTGGCTGGTGAAGCTCGGCAGCTCGACGTCGCTCCTCACACCCTCGAGCTGCGTGCTGTCGCCGGACGGGCGGTAGAACTGCTGGATCGTCACCTTGATGGCCCCGAGCTGCGGCAGGTTGTCGAACCGGCCGAAGAGCTGACGGCCGACGTCGAGCAGCGTCTGCACGGTCCCCTTGCCGTGCGTCGACTTATCGCCCACGATCAGGCCCCGCTGATAGTCCTGGATGGCCCCCGCAAGGATCTCGCTGGCGCTGGCGCTGAACTTGCTCGTGAGCACCACCAGCGGCCCGTCCCAGGTGACCCCCGGATCGACGTCGTCGTAGGGGCGAACCTGCTTGTCGGAATCCTTGATCTGCACCACCGGCCCCTTGTCGATGAACAGCCCGGTGAGCTTGATCGCCTCCGGCAGCGAGCCGCCGCCGTTGCTCCGCAGGTCGAGCACCACGCAGTCCACGCCCTGCGTGCGGAAGTCGTCGAGAAGCCGCTTGCAGTCGCGGGTGCTGCTCTTGTACTCGGCCTGGCCCTGCTGAGCGCCGGCCATGTCCATGTAGAAGCTCGGCAGGTTGATCACGCCCACCTTGTAGGGCGTGCCGTCGGGCTTCTTGCCGTGCTCGATCACCTCGCCCCGGGCCTCCGCGTCCTTGAGCTCGATCTTCGCCCGGGTGATGTCGTACACCTTGGGCACGTTCTCGCCGACCGGGATGACCTTCAGGCGGACGATCGTGCCGCGCTTGCCGCGAATCAGCTTCACGACCTCGTTGAGGTTCATGTCGACGACGTCCACGATCTCGCCGTCCTTGCCCTGCCCCACGCCGACCACGCGATCCTTTGACTTCAGCCGGCCATCCTTGTCGGCCGCGCCGCCCGGGGTGAGCTCCACGATCGTCGTGTAGCCGTCCTCGCCCTTGAGCTGTGCGCCGATGCCGTCGAGCTGCAGCCGCATCCCGATCTCGAAGTTCTCGAGCGTGCCGGGCGACATGTAGCTCGTGTGCGGATCGAAGCTGCTGGTGAGCGACGAGAGGTAGGTCTCGAGCAGCTCGTCGGCCGTCATCTGATGCCACCGCTTGGCGAGGCTGCGGTAGCGACGGAGCAGCTTGTCCTTCGCCTCCTCGACAGACGTCTTCTCCATCTTCTGCACCAGGAGGTCGTACTTGATCCGTCGCCGCCAGACGTCCTCGGCCTCGGCCTCGTTCTTCGCCCACTTCGTCTCGTCGCGATCGATGACGATGGTCTCGTCCTTCGTGAAATCCTGGGGCGACTGGATGAGCCGCTCGATCAGCGGCTGCCGTTGATCGACCCGCTGCAGGAACCGCGTCAGCACGTCGTACGCGAAGGTGACGTCTCCCTTCTTCACCAGATCGTCGAGCGACTCCCGCTTCTGCATGAAGGAATCAACGTCGCTCTGCAGAAAGTAGACCTTCATGGGATCGAGCGATTCGAGAAACGACGAGAACCAGCGGCGGGCGATCTCGTCGTCGATCGGCTTCCGCAGGAAGTGCTCGTTCTCCAGCTGGCGGCGGACGGCCACCGCGATGTAGCGGTCGTTGGTCCCGGCCTTCACCACCGCCGGGGGCGCGTTGGCCTGCCCGACCGCCGCGGCGGCCGCGGGCGGGGGCGCAGGAGCGGCCGCGGGGGCCTGGATCACCGGCCGGTCGACAGGGGCGGGCGCGATCACTGCGGGCGGCTGCGCCGGAAGCTGCGCCTCGGCTCCGCCTGGCATGACCACCGCGGCTGCCATGCCGACGAGTGCAAGCCTCGCAACCATGCCCATCGACCACCCCGACCGTGTCGTGTCGTCCACGCGGTGAATCCTCCGTGTCATGACGTGCATACCCTCTCCAACCTGGCGTCTGGGCCCGGCCGCAGAACACCTCATTGTGCCGTTTCGCGTCAGCCTTGGCGAGACAGGCTTTGGGCCCCAAGAACCTGCGTCACGCGGCGGCCAAGTGCCCGGGCGACGAGGGGATCGGCGCCCAGTCTGGCCACGTGGATCCACTCGACGTCGGGCCGCCGCCTCCGGCCGTCGGCCACCGCGTCGCTCACCTGATCCTCCACGTGGCCACGAAACAGCAGGTGCGGCTGCACAATGATCCTACGCACCTCGACGTCCGCTGGGTCGCAGGCAGCCGCGATCGCCTCCTCGAGCCGCGGTCGGGCGGCTGCCACAAACCCAAACTCCACTCGCCGGGGTCGCTCGGCCCCCAGGTCGGCGAGCGTCGCCTCCGTGAACGACCGCAGCTGGGCCGCCGCCGCGGGATCGCTCGAACCACGACCGATCATCAGGAGCACGGTCTCCGCGGCCGCCACCGGACCGCGAGCGGCCACCGCCTCGCGGCGCCGCGTCCGCGACAGGTCGACGATTTCCTCGATCTCACCGAAGGCGTCGCTCTGCCCCACGTCGAGACCGTGCAGCGCGGCGGCCACGGCGACCGCCTCCGGCACGTCGCGTTTTGCGTGGCCGGCGGCGAAGAGCAAGAGCGGCGCGGCCACGAGCGAACGGCAGCCACGGGCTGCAAGCCGCGCCACCGCGTCGCCGATCGTCGGGGCGATCACCTCCAGGAATCCAAGTTCGACCGGCACGTCGGGCATGAGGCTGGCGACGGTCGCCGCAACCTGGCGGGTCTCGGCAGCACCGACCGGATCGGCCGTGCCGTGGCCGATCACGAGCACGCCGGCCGCTCCGGTCATCGCGCTGTTCATCGCGGCGCTCCACCGGCGATCCGCGGCAACACGGCGAGCACGCCGAGCAGCAACGCCACCGACGCCGCGAACGGCAGGGCATGCGAGGGATGCAGGCCGAACAGAAACGACCCCAGGAACGGCCCGACGATCCGCCCGAGCGAGGCGAACGACTGGTTGACGCCGAGCACCTCGCCCTGCCGCGCTGGATCGGCCTGTTTCGAGATCAAGGCCGACACCGACGGATTGATCGCCGCGAAGCCCGCCACCGCGACCGCGGCTGCCACATAGAAGACGGCCTTCGCGGCCGCGGCCTGCCCGGCCGCCGGATCGCGGTAGACCCACCAGGCCACGACGCCAAGCAGGCCGATCCCGAGGAGGACGAGCACGACCCCGGCCGCGAGCAGTCGCCGCTCCGGAAACCGCTTCGCCAGGGGCCGATAGCCGCCCCCCGCGATCAGCAGCATCGCGCCGATGAAGGCGAACACCAGGAAGTTGTCGTGGTCGTTCATGCCGAAGGCCGACCTCGTCAGGCGGGCGAGCGTCGATTCGAACCCGGCGAAGGCGACGATCGACAGAAAGTACACGAGGACGAGCGCGCCGACGGCGGGCGTCCCGAGCACCGTGGCCATGCGGCCGAGCCCCGACCGCGGCCGCTCGGGCACGCCCTGTGCCGGCCGCGTCTCCCGAAACACGGTGGCTGCGATCACGAAGGCCACCAGCGACAGCACCGATGCGATCGCCCCCACGCCCCAGGGCTGCTGGCGGAAAATCGCCAGGCCGAAGTAGGCGATCAGCGGGCCCAGCGTGAAGCCGCCGCCGAAGGCGATGCCGATGAGCGCCATGCCCCGGGCCCGGTTCTCAGGCGTGGTGCAGTCGGCGATCACGGCCGCGGCCGTGCCGACGCTGGCGCCGGCGATGCCGGCCCCGATCCGCGAGAGGAGCATCAGGCCCAGAGCCAGCGCAGCCCGCTCCCGCGAGGGCTCGGGATCGGCTGGCACCAAGACCGCCATGGCGTAGACGGCGTAGAACACGACCGAGCCCGCGAGGCTCAGCAGCAGCATCGGCCGCCGGCCGATCCGGTCGGAGAGCCGTCCCCAGAGCGGGCTGAAGAGAAACTGCATCAGCGAGAAACTCGAGAACAGCACGCCGATCACCGCCCCTTGGGCGGCTGGCGAAAGCCCGAGGGCGTTGAGGAAGGGCTCCGCCTGTCGCGGCATCACGGGGAGGACGATGCCGAAGCCGAGCAGGTCGATGAACACCGTGAGGAACACGACCACCAGCGCGGCACGGGATGCCGCGGGGTCCAGCGCGGCACGGGATGCCGCGTCGTC
>JBBAVQ010000058.1:10672-12283 GCA_040397625.1 Pirellulales bacterium
GGGTCCAGCGCGGCACGGGATGCCGCGTCGTCGGGGCGTGAGCCATCGGTCTCGACTCGGGCTGCTGCCATGTTCACTCCACGCCTCCGCCGGGCCGGGTGCCTCGCCGGCGACTGCTACACTGGCCACCGATGGCCACCCGCGTCGCGACAGACCGCAGCCCGCCCGACGACGTCCAGAGCGTGTCGGACCTCACCTCCCGAGTCAAGGAGCAGGTCGAGACCCGGTTTGCCGACGTCTGGGTGACAGGCGAGGTGAGCAACCTCACGCGGGCCTCCAGCGGCCACGTCTACCTGTCGCTCAAGGACGAGGCGGCCGTGCTTCGCGCGGTGATCTGGCGGGGCACGATGCAGTCGCTCGCCATCGAGCCCGGCGACGGCCTCGCCGTGGTCTGCCACGGGCGGCTGGAAGTCTACCCGCCGCGCGGCACCTACCAGCTGACGATCGACCGCCTGCATGCCGTCGGCACGGGCACGCTCGAGGCCCGGCTCCGCCGCGTCCACGCCCTGCTCGACGCCGAGGGCGCCTTCGCCCCGGCGCGGAAGCGGCCCCTCCCGGAGTTTCCTACGCGGATCGCCGTGGTGACGAGCCCCACCGGCGCCGCGATCGCCGACTTCCTCGAGACCCTGCTCTCGCGATGGCGGGCAACCGAAGTGATCCTCGTGCCGTCGCGGGTGCAGGGGGCGGGCGCCGCCGAGGAACTCGCCGCGGCCCTGGCTGCCGCCGCTCGACTGCGGCCCGCCGTCGATGCGATCGCCCTGATCCGCGGAGGGGGCAGCCTCGAAGATCTCTGGTCGTTCAACGAAGAGGTGCTCGTCCGCGCGGTCGCCGCGGCGCCGATCCCGGTCGTGTCGGGAGTCGGCCATGAGATCGACGTCACGCTCTGCGACCTCGCCGCCGACGTGCGGGCACTGACGCCCACCGACGCCGCGGTGAAGCTCGTGCCCGACGCCCGCCAGGTGACGGCCGCCGTCGCCGGCTTGGGGGCCCGGATGCAGACGTCCCTCGCCCGGCGGCTCGAGTTCTCCCGCGATCGCCTCACCAGGCTCGCCCGCTCGCGGATGTTCGCCGATCCAAGCCGGCTCGTTCGCGAACGCCGCGATGCGATCGACGCCCACGCGATCCGACTCCGTCGGCTCGCCGGGGTCATCGTGGAGCGAACCGGGGAGCGGGTCGCCGCCGCCGCCGCCCGGCTCGAAGCCGGCAGCCCCGTGCACCTCCTCGCCCGCGGCTGGTCGGTGACCCGGCTCGAGCGTCACGAGGCCGCCCTCAAGAGCACTGCCGGCATCGCTGCCGGCGACATGATCATCACGCAACTCACCGACGGACGCCTCTGGAGCCGCGTGGAAAGGATGACCGACGATGCCATCGGACGCTGAGCCCGCAGACTCGACCCAGCCCGCCTCTTTTGAGACCGCGCTCGCCGACCTCGGCGAGATCGTGTCGCGGCTCGAATCGGGCAGCCTCGGCCTGACGGAGTCGATCGCCGCCTACGAGCGTGGCGTGAGCCTCCTCCGGCGACTGCACGAAGAACTCGCCACAGCGGAGGCCACGGTGAGCACCCTCGTCCGGATCGATGACGAGGGGCGGCCGATCCTGGCCCCGACCGCC
>JBBAVQ010000059.1:0-12282 GCA_040397625.1 Pirellulales bacterium
GGGCTTCCTGAGGCCATCGCTGCGAGAGCTCGGGGCTGCCCGTGCCCGGGAGCGGGCGTTGCTGACAAGCGCAGCCAGGATGGCGGAGCGAAGTCAGCATCGAGCGAGCGAAGGGCCGGAGCCCGTAGCGAGCGTCCGGCGACGGGCATGGGCAACCCCGAGCGGTGCAACCGAGCCGGCGCGCCCCCATCGCTCACGCGATTGGGCTTCCTGAGGCCATCGCTGCGAGCGGTGCGGCGGAGCAGCGTGTGCCCCCATCGCTCACGCGATTGGGCTTCCTGAGGCCATCAACGCGAGGGCTCGGCGTCTATCTCGATCAGTGGCCGCCGGAACGGCCGGCCGACGCGGAGCGAATGGAGTCTGAGCCGGGCTTCGACGGGCCGGCCTTCTCCAGCGCCTCGAGCACCTGCCGTTCGGTGATCAGGTCGCGGAGCACGATCGGCTCGGGGCACTCGGCACCTGGCGTCGCCGCCGGGTAGATCGCCAGCACCGGGATCGAGCGGCTCTGCAGGCCCTCCAGTGCCACCTTGATCTCGTTGGAGCCGTCGGTCCAGTCGGCGAGCACCGGCACCACGCGGTTCTTGTCGATCGCCGCCTTCACCCGGTCGGTCTCGATCGCATAGGCCAGGTTGAACTTGCAGGTCGGGCACCAGTCGGCCGAGAAGTCCACCATCACGGTCGCGCCGCTCCGGCGCAGCTCCGCGATCCGGTCGCGGCTGAAGGGCTGCTGCCACTCGATCACCGACTCACCCGGGGCCAGCAGCGTGAAGGCACCCCAGCCGATCAGGGCTGCAACGGTCGCGGCCTGCACCCAGCGGCCGAATCCAACCGTGCCCGTCGTCTCCTGCGCCTTGCCCACCCACCAGCAGGCAGCCCAGATGCCCACCAGGAGCGCGAGCGTCGGCACAAACCACTCGTGGTGCAGGATCGTGAACAGGTAGACCACGGTGCCGAGCATCACAAAGCCGAGCAGTTCCTTGAACGTGGCCATCCACGCGCCGGGCTTCGGCAGGAACTTCACCAGCCCCGGGATGAGCCCGACGAGCACGTAGGGCAGGCACATGCCGGTGGCGATCGCCCCGAATACGGCGTAGGTGACGGCCGTCGGCTGCGTGAGCGTGAACCCGAACACCGGCCCGAGGAAGGGACCGCTGCAAGGCGTGGCCAGCACCGTGCTCAGCACGCCCTTCAGAAACGAGCCGACCGGCCCTTCCTGCGACTGCACGTGGCCCGCCTTCTCACCGATGAAGCCCGGGATCGGCAGTTCCCAGATCCCGAGAAACGACAACGCAAACGCAAACACCACCGCGATCATCGCGATGTTGAAGCCGGCCGACGTGAACTGCTCGCCCCAGGCGAGGTTGGCCTTCCCGAGGCCGATGTTGGCCGCCACGCTCGCCGTGGCGAGCGCGAAAAACACGGCGAACACGCCCGCGCAGTACCAGAGATTCATCTGGAACACTTCGCGGCGGTCGCGGCCCGACTGCTGGGCGAACGACATCAGCTTGAGACCGAGCACCGGCAGCACGCAGGGCATCAGGTTGAGCAGCAGGCCCCCGGCAAGGCCCATCAGCAGCGCCAGCGGCAGGGAGATCGACGCCGCCGGCGAGGTGGCAGTCACGGGCATGGAGGCCGTCGTCGGGGCGGCGGCGATCGCGGGCACGGAGGACCGTGCGGTTGTCTCAACCGAGGCAGGACCAGAAGCCGCCGGTGCTGCAGCCGCCACCAGCGACTGCACGCCCTTGGCCGCCTCGGCATATTTCGCGGCGGTGAACTCGACACTTCCGCGGGATCGCCCGGCGGAGGGCGGCATCACCGTCAGCCGCACCGCAGTGGGGGCGTCGCAGGTCTGGTCGCTGCAGGTCTGAAATCCGATCACCGCCTCCAGCGGGCCCGTGGCGTCGGCGGGCGGCGCCAACACGAGTTCGAGGCCGATCGGGCCATCGACGGCGCCGGCCTCCACGAGTTCAGCGTGCGTCGTCGGCGTGGCCTGCGTCACGCTCACCCGGGTGATCGGCGAGTGAGCCGCCGTGCCCGATGAAACGATCGTGGGCTTGCCCTGGCCGACGGCGGTCTTGGACGTGTCGGCAGGCCGGTAGAGGTGCCAGCCGTCCTCGGGAACCAACTCCACGACCACGGGCAATGTCCCGCCAGACGCATCTCCCACCGCGGCCCGGACCTTGACGTGCGTCCGCTCAGGCACGTGCTCCACGAAGTCGAGGGCCACCGCGGCGGCCCTGCCGGGAGCCACGGCGGCACCGGAAGCGGAAGCCGCGGTAGCCGTGAACGGGATCGTCTTCGGGGGCAGGCAGGTGGTGTCCTGACAGAGCTGCAGGCTCACCGTCCCCCGAACTTCGCCCGACCCGGGCTGCAGCGGGGCCCGCCAGGTGACCTTTCCCGAATGCTCCTCGATCACCAGGCCCTTCCACGCCGGCACGTCGTCGACCGTTCGCTTATGAGGCTCCGAATCCGGTGCAAAGCCGCCCGTGGGCCGGCGGGGCGAGTCGTCGGCCACCGTGATCCGCGTCGGAATCGGCCCGCCCGGCTTCTGGCTGATGGCATAGAGGTGCCAGCCGTCCTCCAGGGTGGCCGTCACGGCGACCAGGTCGGGGCTGCCCCCATGCCCCGGTTCGACGACCGCGGTGATGGCGACCGGGTCGCCCAACGCCGCGGTGATGTCTGCCAGCGGGTTGGAAACCAGCGTCTGCGAAGCGCTGAGCGGGCCGGCGAGATCACCTGCCAGGGCCATGGAAGCCCATGCGGCGGCGGCAAACACACGGAGCAGCCCAGCGGCTCCCCGGACCATCGTGCGAGCGTCGGAAGGCATGCGATCCGTCGGGGAGGAGGGAAGGCGGGAGCCAGGATCGACACCCGCAGCCGAACAACCCAATCCGTGGGTATTTTCGTCGATGAAAGTCTACAAACTGCACTTTTCGCCGGTCAAACTCCCGCCCGCTGGGCGTTCAGCCAGGCCACCGCCTCCGGCAGCCTGCCGACGAGCCGATCCACCCGCTCCAAAGCCGGCACAGATCGCTCAAATCGCCTGCCTTCCAGAAGGATCCAGCGAAACCAGTTGTCGAGGCCGAAGATCGTGGCGGTGGCGTCGAGCCAGGGCACGAGGCGGCGTTCCTCGGGGATGAGCGGGCGGGCCGCCTCGTAGGCCTCGAGGGCGTCGCCCCAGCCCGTGGCGAGCGAAATCAGCGGTCCTCGGGGCCAACTTCCCAGTAGCCTCGCGAGATCGGTCGCCGGCGTATCGATCGCCGCCGCATGAAAATCGATCACCCCGGACACCCGCGCGGGATCGTCGCTCGCAAACAGCACGTGACTCCACCAGAGGTCGCGGAGCACGGCGTGCAGCGGCACGGGGGCCACCCGCTCCGACGCAACGCGGCGCAGGGCCGCTTCGAGCCCCACGTCGCGGCCCACGGCGGCAGCCGTCGCGAGCCGCGCAGCCACCGCATCGCCAAGCGGAGTGCGGGCGAGCGGGCTGTCGGCGAGCCTGTCCCACGCCGCGTCCCGCAACCGCGAGGCCTGTTCGATCCGCCGCGTGACGGCGGGCGGCACGCCGACCCGACCAGCCGCGATCGGCCAGGCGGCTGCCGCCAGGTGAAGCCGTGCCACGGTCGCGGCCGCCGCCCGAGCCTGAGCAGCGGAAGGCTCGGCGGTTGCCCTGCCAGACACAAACCGCACTGCCTCCCATGCCGAGCCATCGGCCGCCTCGATGATCGTGCCGCCGCACCGTGCGGCCACCACGGCTGGCACTTCGCGGCATCCGGATTCGCGAAGGTGGCCCATCAGCCCGTGAACCCACGTGATCCGGGGCCGGGCCGTCGCCGCGAACGACTTGAGCACGAGATCGCCTTCGGGATCGCCGGTGCGCACGCGAGCCACCATCGCGCCGCTGAAGGCATCGGCCGCCAGTGGCTCCAACACCACGGCGCGGTCACCGAGCCACGCGGTGCAGGCCGCATGGAGACCGTCGTCATTCGCCTCGGAAAGCAGCATCGCGCCGCCGCCATACCTGGAATTGGTCCGCCTGACACGGCGATGCTACGCTTCGACAAGCATCGGCGTCGATGGTTTTCGGGCTTTTGCTCCGGGGCGTCTCTCCGGGCACGCTGGAGGTTCCGCATGGCGGTGGATGACGTGATGCCGCGCCGGTCGCGGCTGGGCCGGCTGTCGCTGCTCACCGTGGCGATTGCGGCCGCCTGGTGCGCATGGGGAGCGGCCGCTCCCGCCCAGGAGGCCGCCAAGCCCGAGCCGACCAAAGCCGACACGCCGGCCACCGCAGCGCCACCGGCCGCCCCCGTGCAGCCCGCTGCGGCGCCACAGCCCTCCGAGAAGCCGGCCAAGCCGGCGTTCGCGGTCGCCTTCAAAGACGCCCGCAAGGTTGACGGCCTGATCCCGCTCTGGCGGAAGGACGACAAGGTCTACGCCGAGGTGCCGGAGTCGCTGCTGGGCAGGGAACTCTTCGTGCTGATCTCGATCGCCCGCGGCATCGGCGACCGCTCCATTCTCGGGGGAATGAGCGTTGGCTCGGGTGACGACTGGATCTGGACGCTCCGCAAGGTAGACGACACGATCCATGTGGTCCGCAAGAACGTGCGGTTCTTCGCCGACAAGGGGAGCCCGGAGGAGAAGGCGGTCGGGCTGGCCTACACCGACAGCGTGCTGTTCAGCGTGCCGATCGTCACCACCGGCCCCGGGGGCGGCCACGTCATCGACCTCGCCAAGATCTTCTTCACCGACCTGCCGCAGATCTCGCGGTCGCTGCCGGGTTTCTCGTTCGCCGCCGACCGCTCGACGTGGGCCAGCGCGAAGGGATTCCCCGACAACGTCGAGCTGCAGGTGGCGGCCACCTACGGCTCCGGGGGCACCGCCGAGTTCGACACCGTGCCCGACTCCCGCGGCGCCACGGTCAACGTGCACTATTCCGTCAGCCTGCTCCCGCAGAACTCCTACAAGCCACGGCTCGCCGACGATCGCGTCGGCTACTTCGTCACGGCGCTCAAAGACTTCTCGCAGAAGGTCGATGAGGACCGGTTCGTTCGCTACATCAACCGCTGGCAACTCGAGAAGGCGGATCCCGCGGCCGCCGTGTCGCCGCCGAAGAAGCCGATCGTGTTCTGGATCGAGCGAACGGTGCCGTTCCGCCACCGGCAGGCGATCCGCGAGGGGATCGAGGCCTGGAACGAGGCGTTTGAAAAGGCCGGATTCGCCACCGCGGTCGAGGTCCGCCAGCAGCCCGACGCAGCCGACTGGGATCCGGAGGACGTCAACTACAACACCTTCCGTTGGATCACGGCGGGGCAGAGCTTCGCGATGGGGCCGTCTCGCGTGAATCCTCGCACCGGCCAGATCCTCGACGCCGACATCATCTTCGACGGCGACTTCCTGCAGTTCTGGCGGCAGCAGTATGAAACCTTCACGCCGCAGTCGGTGGCCCAGCTGACCGGTGACGCCCCTGCCGGCCGCGTGGGCCTCGGCGATGCGGCCTGCGGCTGCCACCTCTTCGACGGCCACGCCCGCGAGACCGCGCTGGCAGCGACGGCCCTGGCGGTCAACGCCGGCGGCGGCCTCTCCGAGCAGGAAAAGGAGAAGCTCGTCGCGCAGGGGCTGAAGCTGGTCGCGATGCACGAGGTCGGCCACACGCTCGGCCTCCGGCACAACTTCAAGGGCTCGGCATTCCGGTCGCTCGCCGACATGAACGACGTCGCGAAGACCTCGCAGTCGGGCGGCAGCACGAGCGTGATGGACTACATCCCCGCCAACATCATGCCCAAGGGACGGCCGCAGGGAGAGTATTACGCGGCTCACCTCGGCCCCTACGACGTCTGGGCGATCGACTACGGCTACCGGCCGCTGCCCGGTGGCACTCCCGAGGCGGAGCGCGGCGAACTCGCGAAGATCGCGGGGCGCAGCGGCGAGCCGGCGCTCGCCTTCGCCACCGACGAAGACACTGAGGCGGGCGACCCCGATCCGTTTTCCAACCGCTTCGACTTCGGCAGCGACCCGGTCGAGTTTGCCCGCACGCGGGCGGCGCTCGTCGCCGAGCTCATGCCGCAGATCGCCGAGCGCCTCACCGCCGCGCAGGCCGACGGCGAGGCGCCCGGCTACGAGCGGGTGCGGCAGGCGTTCGGCGTCCTGCTTTCGGCCCACGGCCAGGCGATGGCCTTCGCGTCGCGGCTCGTGGGGGGCGTGGTCACGTCGCGGAGTCACAAGGGCGATGCCGACGCGAAGCCGCCGTTCACGGTCGTAGACGCCGCGAAGCAGCGCGAGGCGCTCGACCTGCTCGAGAAGCAGATGTTCGCCGCGGAGCCGTTTTCGTTCCCGCCGGAGCTCTACAACCAGCTCGTGGCCACGAGGTGGTCGCACTGGGGCAGTGCCGCGGTCGATCGCGATGACTATCCGGTGCACGACGTGGTGCTGATGTGGCAGGACCGCGTGCTCGGCCGGCTCCTTGAGCCGGGCACGCTCGACCGGATCCTCGACGGTGAGTTGAAGGTGCCGGCCAATCAGGATGCCTTCACGGTGGCCGAGTTGCTGCAGCGGCTCTCGAGGGCGGTGCTCTCCGAGGTCAGCGTGATCGGGCCGGGCGATTACACGGTCCGCAAGCCGGCCATTTCGAGCCTCCGCCGCGGGCTGCAGCGGGCCTATGTCTCGCGGCTCTGCGGGCTCGTGCTCGGCACCGCGGCCTCGGCCGATGCCCAGGCGATCGCGGCAGCCCAGCTGCGGGACCTGTCCACGTCGATCAAGGGCCTGCTCGCGAAGGGCGACGTGAAGCTCGACGACTACACGCGTGCCCACCTCGTGGACCTCGACGCCCGGATCACCAAGGCGCTCGACGCGAGCGTCGTGATGCCGCGGCCATGATTCGCGATTCTCGATCTGATACGGTTTCCCGATGAGAGTCGCGCAGACGTTCCCCGCACAAGCCCAACGCCGTAAGGCGTGGCACGACCAAGGCGGGGGCGGCGTCCAGCGCGACCACGCCCGAGGCCTCACGGCCTTCGGCTTTGACGAACTCGGCAGCAGAGTATCAACCGGGGTAGAAGGATTTCGACCTGGGTGACTTATCTGGAGGATGCATGCGTCTGGTCGTCGCCGTGATCAAGCCGGCCGAGGTGGAGAGCGTTCGGCAGGCGCTCGCCGCCGTCCAGGTGACCCGCATGACGGTCTGCGACGCCCACGGCTATGATCTGTCCGCGGCCGATTCACTTGCCCAGCAAACGATGCTCGAGATCGCCGTGAACGACGATTTCGTCGATCGCACCATGGCGGCGATCGCGGCGGTGCTGGCGGCCGGTGCCGACGCCACCAGCCGGGTGTTCGTGCTCCCGGTGCACGACGCCGTTCAGCTGTACCGCGAGGTCCGCGGCCCCGAGGCGGTGTGAGGACAACGATGCCTGCCCGCAGGATTCTCCTGGTGTCGTCCGACCTGATGGCCTCGAGCCGGCTCGCGGGGGTGGCCCGCGGCCTTGGCGACACGCTCGACGTGCGGGCATCGCTCGCTGTCGCGGCAGCCGACGCCCCCTACGACGTGGTGCTCATCGACATCCAGTCGTGCCCCGACCCGGCTACCGCGATCGCCCACGGCCGGCAGGCAGCCGGAGCCGCCGGCAGGGTCGTGGCCTTCGGGCCGCACGTCTGGAAGGATCGCCTCGACGCGGCGGTGGCGGCCGGTGCCGACGCGGCCGCGACCCGCGGCGAGGTAATGGAGGGCCTGGCGGCACTGCTCGACCGCGTGGCAGCCACGTAGCCGCGGTTTGCCTCCAAGCGGTGTGGCGGTGCACGTGGGCGGCCGACGGTGTGATGACATCACCATGCCCTGAGCGGCGCACCACGGAAGAGCCCCCATCGCTTACGCGATTGGGCTTCCTGAGGCCATCATTGCGGAGAGCTCGGGGCTGCCCGTGCCCGAGAGCCGGGCTCGGCGGCCAGCGGAGCCAGGATGGCGAAGCGCAGCCGGCGTGCAGTGAGCGCAGGGCAGGATGCCCGCAGCGAACGTCCGGCGATGGGCATGGGCAGCCCCGAGCGGTGCGCCACGCAAGAGCCCCCATCGCTTACGCGATTGGGCTTCCTGAGGCCATCACTGCGGCGCACCACGTAAGAGCCCCCATCGCTTACGCGATTGGGCTTCCTGAGGCGAATGTGCGGAGAGGCGATCACAGGTTGAAAACCTGTGCTACGGGGACACAGGTTGAAAACCTGTGCTACTTGAAAAACCGGTGCTACTCGCCGGGTTCTTCGATCACCACTTCGTCGAGCTCGGTGCCGTCCACGTCCTGCCGCAGCAGCATGTAGGCGGCGGTGGCGATCGCCCAGAAGTAGCCCCAGCCGAATGACGAGAGCAGGTGGGCGAGGCCCCGGCTCCAGAAGCCGATTGCCTTCACGCCCCAGCGGGAGGCCTCGTCGCCAACGCCCGACAGGCCGTCGAGCACCGCCGCCGTCCGCTCGTGGCCCATGCCGAAGCTGGCCGCCCACATCGCAAGGGTGCCCGTGGCGTCGGCGAACAGGCTGGCGACCGCAAGGGCCGGTAGGGCCACGGCGAGCGCCACCAGCGCGTAAAACCCGTAGTGCAGCGGCCGCTGGTAGAGATAGGAGAAGGCCGTCGAGATCGCCTGGAAGCTGTCGCCCCGCTCCACGCCCACCGCGGCCACCATCAGCGGCCAGCCGGCGACGACGCCGATCACGAGGATCGCGAGCACCACCGCCCCAAGCAGCACAAGCGGCCACACGGCCCCGGCGAACGCAAGGCCCAGTTCCGTCCGCATGGCCAAGCCGAGCAGGGCACCCGGGATGCTCAAGGCGAGGATGCCGACCACCACGAAGAGGGCGGCGTTGAACGCGGGCAGCCACTTTCTCGAGCCGTAGAGGGTGGCCCCTACCGGCCCCGGGGCCTCCTCGCCGACCAACTTCAGCGCCACGTGCCGCGTGATGCCGGTGCCGAAGATCGACCAGACGAGCACGAACCAGGCAAGCCGCGCCGCGGCCCCGAGCAGCTGCGCGAACGTGGCCGACGGCCGGAAGGGCACGCTCACGAGCGCGACGATTTCCGCGAGCGGCCGCGGGAGCCGATGGACGATGTCGTGCAGCCAGGGGGTCGCGTTGCGGCTGGGGGCCAGGGGTGTCGCGATGCTGCCCTGACCGTCGGGCAACACGAGCCCGCCATCAACCGGCGAGGCGACGTCAACGAACCCGTTGCCGCCGGCGAGCCCAAGCTGGTTGCAGGCCGACCAGCCGGCCCAGGTGGCCACCGCGCCGAGCGCGGCGAGCAGGATCACCGTCGGCGAGAAGGCCGTGGCTGCCGCGCGAAACAGGAGCCACCAGGGCAGGGCGTCGCTCCAGCGGACCTCGTGGACGATCGTCCCGGATGGGTTCGGACTCGTGGACATGGGCAAAGGCTCCTCGCGTCGGCCACCGGCCCCGGAAGGGGATCGGGTGCGGGAGTATAAGCCGTGCGGGCCGGCGGCGCCGTGGGCAGCCGGCGTCCACCGTTGAGCCGACGGGCAAACGGCGGTCAGGCCTCCGCGTCGGCCTCGTCGTCACCTGTGTCGGGCTGTTTGGTCTCGGGCACCCCATAGGCCTCGTCGAGCCAGCGGCCGAGGTCGATCAGCCGGCAGCGATCGCTGCAGAAGGGCAGCGTGGGGGTCGTGGCGAGGTCCACGGGCGCGTCGCAGACGGGGCAGAGCGGCATGGCATCAGCCCTCGCCCGAGGCCGACTTCTTCGGCCCTGAGTCAGACTTCTTGCCGCCATCACTGGACGACCCGCCCGATGAACTCTTATCCGCCTCGGCCCCCTTCTTGTAGGAGTCGCTGCGGTAGTCGGTCTTGTAGAAGCCCGACCCCTTGAAGACGATCGCGCCGCCCGCACCGATCAGCCGCCGGAGCTTCTTCTTGCCACACTCGGGGCAGGTCTTCTTCACCGCATCGGTCATCGACTGGAACAGCTCGAAGGCGTGCCCGCAGCCGTCACAGACGTAGTCGTACGTCGGCATCGCTCACCCTCCCTTCGCCACGATCACCTGCGCCGGCCGCACCACGCGATCGTGCAGCTTGTAGCCCCGGCTCGCCGTGCCCACGACCGTCCCGGCCGCCACTCCCGGCACCTCCTGCTGGAGGATCGCGTCGTGAATCGCCGGGTCGAAGGCCGCACCGTCGGTCTCGATCGTCTGGCAGCCGTGGCTGCCGAGCAGCTTCTCGATCTGCTGGGCGGTCATCCGGAATCCCGACCGCAGCGTCTCGACGTCCGTGGCCTTCTCCGCCGCCTCGATCGCCCGGAGCACGTTATCGAGCACCGGCAGGAGGTCGCGGAGCACGTCGATCTCGCGATACCGCTGCGCGTCGTCGTACTCGCGGCGCGACCGCTTGCGGAAGTTTTCGAGCTCCGCCTGCACGCGGAGCACCCGCTCCTGCAGTTCGGCGACCTGCGACTCCGTCGCCGAAGCCGCGTCGGCCGGGGTGGTCGCCGGCTCGGTGCCCTCGATGGGCTCGTCGTCACTCATGATGCCTGCTCCTTGCGCTGGGGATCAGTCTCGGTGCCCTGAAAGTATTCGGCAAGCCGGCTGAAGAACGACGACCGCCTGGGGGTCACAGCGGCCTGCTCCTCCTTCGCCAGTTCGCGGAGCAGCTCCTCCGCCCGCGGCGAGAGGGTCTTCGGCACCTCGACGTGCACGTGGACGTGCAGGTCGCCCATGCCGCGGCCGCGAACCTCCGGCATCCCCAGGCCGCGCACGCGAATCACGTCGCCGCTCTGCGTGCCCCGCACGACCTGGAGCGGCTTGGGGCCGTCGAGGGTGGGCACGTCCACGGTGGCGCCGAGGGCCGCCTGCGTGAAGCTCACCGGCACCTCGCAGTGCAGTTCGCGGCCGTCCCGGCTGAGGAACGGGTGCTCCTCGATCTCGATCACCACGTAGCAGTCGCCCGGCGGCCCGCCATTGCCTCCCGGCTCACCCTCGCCGGCGAGCCGCACGCGAACGTCGCTGTCCACGCCGGCGGGGATCGTAACCCGCCGCTCCACCTGCTCCTCCGTGACGCCGCCGCCGCCGCATGCCGGGCACTTCTCGCGGATCACGCTGCCGGCGCCGCGGCAGGCCGGGCACGTGGTCTGCAGCCGAAACACGCCCGCCGTCTGGATCACCTGCCCCTTGCCGCCGCAGTAGTCGCAGGCCTGCGGCGTCGTGCCCTTCTTGGCACCCGAGCCGTCGCAGGTGCCGCACATCTCGTGGCGGCCGAACGCGACCGTCTTCGTGACCCCACGGGCCGCCTCGACGAGCGTGAGCGACACCTGGCAGAACACGTCGCGGCCCTTCCGCGGCCGCGGGCCCCGCGACCGGCCGCCGAACGCCTCGCCGAAGATGCCGCCGCCAAACAGGTCGCCGAAGGCGTCGAAGATGTCGGAAACGTCGTTGAACTCGTGCTGCCGCCCCCCCTGGAGGCCGGCGTGGCCGAAGCGGTCGTACCGCGACCTCAGGTCGGTGTCGGAGAGCACCTCGAAGGCCCGGGCCGCTTCCTTGAAGCGGGTGGCGGCCTCCTCGTTGCCCGGGTTCTTGTCCGGGTGGAACTTGACGGCCAGCTTGCGGTAGGCCTCGGTGATCTGCACGGAGGTGGCCCGCCGCTCGACGCCGAGCACCTCGTAGTAGTCGCGCTGGTCAGCCATGTGGCGCACCTCGACGCCCGCAGAGCGCCACCTCGACCGGCGGACGTGGCCTCACCGGACCGAGCCTTCGATCTTCCGCTTCTTGGCGTCGTCCTTGTCGAGGTTGGTGACGAGGGCCTCGGTCGTGAGCAGCAGTCCCGAGATGCTCGCGGCATTCGTCAGGGCCACGCGGACCACCTTCACCGGATCGATGATGCCCGCCTTGAGCATATCGACGTACTCGCCCTTGTTGGCGTCGTAGCCGATGTTCACGTCCTTCTGGGCCACCTCATCGGCAACCACCGCGCCGTCGATGCCACCGTTCTCGGCGATCTGCCGGATCGGGGCCTCGAGGGCGTGGAGGATGATGTCAACGCCGATCTTCTCGTCGCCCTTGGCCTGCGAGCGGGCCTTCTCCACCGCCTCGCGGCAGCGAAGCAGAGCCACGCCGCCGCCCGGGACGATGCCCTCTTCGACGGCCGCCCGGGTCGCATGGAGCGCGTCCTCGACGCGGGCCTTCTTCTGCTTCATCTCGGCCTCGGTGCCAGCGCCAACCGACACGATCGCCACGCCGCCGGTGAGCTTCGCGAGCCGCTCCTGGAGCTTCTCGCGGTCGTACTCGCTCTCGGTGTTCTCGATCTGCT
>JBBAVQ010000060.1:0-12276 GCA_040397625.1 Pirellulales bacterium
CTACGAGCACGAGCGGCCCGAGTTCAATGGTTCAGTGAATACAGCAGCACGTTGAGGGCGATCTTCTCGGCGTCTTCGCGGCCGTAGCCCGTGCACTCCATCGAGTTCTGTTTTTCGAGGGCGCAGGAGAGGTCGTAGGGCGAGAAGATCACCGCCCAGCGGTCGCCGATCCGCACCCCCTCCAGTTTCGGCGGGATCTGCCGCTTGCGGACGCCCATCGGGCCGTCGCCCCCGGCCGGCTCGCGGAGCGTGACCTGGCGGATGTCGAAGCCGCCGTACTCGGCCGCCGTGAACAGCAGGTCGTCGGCAGGAATCTCCTCGAGCCGCTGGTCGGGCAGGATCGCCGCGATCTCGTCGCGGAAGGCCTTCGTGAAGCCGCCGGCCGCGCAGACGCTGTCGGCGAGTAGCGTGCCGCCGCGGTCGAGGAACTTCGAGATCCGCTCCCGCCGCGGCGGGTCGAAGGCGAAGCCCTGCCGGCCGTGCATGAAGACGAGATGGTAGTTGAACAGCGCGTCGTCCGCCGGGTCGATCAGGGCCGGCGTGTCATCGACGCGGATGCCGGTCTCGCGGGCGGCTGCGCGGAGGATGTTGGCGAGGGCCGCGGGGGCCGCGTCGCACATGCCCGAATGCCGCAGCTTGCCGATCGCGAGCTGCCCGCGGACGAAGGGGTCGGCCTGGCGATCCTCCTGCGGTGTGATACCGAAAAAGGCGTCCTTGCTCTTGAGTTCGCGGTTGGTGGCGTAGGCGAGCACGTTGGTGCCGATGGCGAGTGCTGCCTCGACTTCGCGGGCCACGCCGGGAGGCAGGGCGTCGCGAGATCGGCCGCCGAGTTCCCAGAGGCAGGAGAGGCTCGGCATCGCGGAGTTGGGGTCGGCGAGGTCGGTTGGCGGTGCGTAGATCAGGCAGGTGCGGCAGCCGTAGTCGATCCCCATCAGAGGCCGGTGCAGCTCCGGAGGCACGACCTGCTCGGCGTGCCAGGCGGGATGCTCCGGGGGAAGGAGGTGGAGCCGATACTCGGGCTCCGGAAAGATGTCGGCGACGAGTTGCCGCAGCCGCTCGTCGAAGCCCGCGCTCTGCGGGCAGCAGGCTTCGGCAAACACGAACCCACCGTTGTCGATGTAGGCGCGGAGCCGCCGGCCGGCGTCGTGGCCGAGGTCGAACTCCGACTTGCCTGAGATCCAGAGGACGGGCGCCTGCTGGAGGTCGGCCTGGCCGGCCGACGGGGTGTCGATCACGTGCCAGGAAAGGCCGGCGGGATAGTCCTTCTTCCACCGCGTTTCGACGTAGTCGACCAGGTGGGCGATGTCGTGGCCGTGGCGGTTCCAGTCGGCGGCAGGGGCGTGGCTGCTCTTGGCCACGATCACCGGCCGCCGGCCCTTGGCGAGAAACAAAAGCGCGAAGCTCGTGGCCACGATCGAGTCCTCGATCCGGTTGGCGACAAACTTGCCCGACAGCCGGTCCTGGGTGGCGGTGAACATCTTCGCCCCCTCGAGATACCAGTCGTGGTCGCCGATGTACCGCCGCGCCGTGAAGCGGCCCACCCGCTCGAGGCCATAGAGGTAGTAGTAGAGCCAGGTCTCGCCGCCGGTGCCGGGATTCTGCTGCACCGAGAATCGCTTGCCGAGCCAGTTGAGGCCCTTCTCCAGCACGCGGGGGGTCGAGCCGCCGCCGCAGCAGGCGACGCTGTCGCGAACGGCGCGTGCGTCCGGGGTGCCGATATGCTCCGACGTGATCCAGATGCTGGCGATGCCGGCGCAGGTCATGCTGCCCGACCCGCCGGCATTGCCCAGCGTGTAGCCCCACGAGCCGTCACTGTTGTGGCAGGCCACCCAGTACTGCTGGGCACGAACCCAGGTGTCGTCGCGAACGGCCACGCCGGCTCGCGACGCCTCGTGGAGGCCGAGCACCGCGAACTGGGAGTTGGAGTTGTCGCCCATGCCCACGCCGTTGCTCTGGCCGTAGGTCCACGAGCCAGACCCGGGACCCTGCTTGACCTGAGCCTGCTCCAGCCATTCCACGTTGCGTTCGAGGATCGCCCGGTCGGCCTCTGGCGCCAGCATCGCGAGGATCATCGTCTGGAGGGCGACGGAGTAGGTCTCGTCGGGCTCCTGCTGCCGGAGCCAGGCGAGCGCCCGCCGCATCGCGGGCTGCTCGGCCCGCACGCCTGCGTTGGCGAGCGCCAGCATGACCAGGGAGGTGGCACCGACCCGCTTGTCGGCCGACCGCATCGCCTCCCACGAGCCGTCTTCCCGCTGCTGCGAGATCAGGTAGTCGCGGGCCTTCTCGACCGAGGTCTGGATGTCGATCGGGCCGGGGGCAGCCGGGATCGATGCGGCCGGGCAGAGGGCGACCATCAGGGCCGCGGCTGCGATCCAGGAGCCGCGACGGACGGGACTGGGGAATGACGAGAGGGCCACGCCGCGGGGTCCGGTGGTCGCCTCGGCGGGCCCGCACGACCGCGAACGGGCCCGTTGGCGATGCCGCTCATCGTAGCAGGTTGGCCGATGCCGCAGGATGGGTGGCGTGCGACGGTGCCGCGGAGCACGAGGGTCGATTGCCGCCCCGACGGGCACACCCGATACTGAATGGTTCTGTGTTCGACCGTTCCCGCCCAAGGATCGCCGCGTGTCCACCGCCTCCAAGCCCAAGACGCTCGACGAGATTCTCCACGAGTTCGCGCAGCACCGGCGCCTGATGCAGGAGGAACTGCAGAAGGTGATCGTCGGCCAGCACGAGGTGATCGAGCAGCTCTTCGCCGCCATCTTCACCCGCGGCCACTGCCTGCTCGAGGGCGTGCCCGGCCTGGCGAAGACCCTGATGGTGTCGACGCTCGCCCGGATCCTCGACGTCGGGTTCAAGCGGGTTCAGTTCACGCCCGACCTGATGCCGTCTGACATTACGGGCACGAACGTGCTGGAGGAGGATGAATCGGGTCGCCGGCACTTCCGCTTCGTCGAGGGGCCGATCTTCACCAACATCCTCCTCGCCGACGAGATCAACCGCACGCCGCCGAAGACGCAGGCCGCGCTGCTCCAGGCGATGCAGGAGCGGGAGGTGTCGGTGGGTCAGGAGACGCACCAGCTGCCCGATCCCTTCTTCACGATCGCCACGCAGAACCCGATCGAGCAGGAGGGCACCTACCCGCTGCCCGAGGCCCAGCTCGACCGGTTCATGTTCAACATCAAGGTGGGCTATCCGACGGCCAGTGAGGAAGAGCAGATCCTCATGGCCACGACGAAGTCGGAGAAGCCGGAGGTACGCAAGGTGCTCTCGGGCCGCGCGATCAGCAACATCCAGAAACTCGTCGCCGGCGTCGCGGTCAGCGAATACATCGTCAAGTACGCCGCCCGGTTGGTGCGGGCCACCCGGCCGAAGGACCCGCAGGCTCCGAAGTACGTCGCCGAACTCGTCGACTGGGGCGCCGGCCCGCGGGCGGGGCAGTTCCTCATCCAGGGTGGCAAGGCGATGGCGGCGATGGACGGACGCTTCAGCGTGTCGCTCGACGACGTCCGCCGGGTGGCCGTGCCGGTGCTCCGGCACCGCATCGCCACCAACTTTCAGGCCCAGGCGGAGGGTCTCACCAGCGAGTCGATCATCGAGCGATTGCTCCGCGAGACGCCCGAGCCGGAGATCCCGAAGCTCGTGAAGTGACGGCTGCGAGGAGGCTCTGCGGATGGCCCGCGCGGTCGAGGAATACCTGAAGCCGGAAGTGGTCAGGCAGATTGCCCGACTCGATCTCCGCGCGCAGTTCATCGTCAAGGGCTTTCTCCAGGGGCTCCACGCCAGTCCGTATCAGGGCTTCTCCGTCGAGTTCAGCGAGCACCGCAAATACGCTCCGGGCGACGACCCCAAGGACATCGACTGGCTCGTCTACGCGAAGACCGACAAGCACTACGTCAAGAAGTTCGAAGCCGAGACCAACATCACCGGCTACCTGGTGATCGACACCAGCGCCTCGATGGCCTACACCTACCGCCAGCAGCTCACCAAGCTCGACTACGCGATCTCGCTGTCGGCCGCCCTCTGCTGGCTGATGATTCATCAGCAGGACCCCTGCGGGCTGATGGTGTTCGACGAGAAGCTCCACGCCTCGCTCCCGGCCCGCTCCCGACGGTCGCAGATCGCGCAGGTGCTCTCGGTGCTTTCGAAGATCAGTCCGTCGGGGAAGACCGACATCGCCCGCAGCCTCGTACAGGTGGCGGCGATGCTCAGGCATCGTTCGCTGGTGATGGTGTTCAGCGACCTGCTCGCCGACCCGGCGCCGATCAAGGACGCCCTCCTTCGATTGCGGCACCGCGGCCACGACGTGATCCTGTTTCACATCCTCGATGAGGCCGAAGTGCGGTTTCCGTTCGAAGGGATGGTGGAGCTGACGGAGCCCGAGGGCAGCGACCGGCTCGTGATCGACGCCGACGCGGCCCGCACCGGCTACGTCGCCGCCGTCGAGGCCTTCCGCGAGGAATACCGCTCGTCGTGCTTCCGTGCCGGCATCGATTACGTGCCGCTCGACACGAGCATGCAGTTCGACCGCGCCCTGATGGAATACCTGGTGAGCCGCCGCAACCGGTTCTGACCCATGGGCCTGTCGTTCATCACCCCGATGCTCCTCGGCGGTGCGGCGCTCGTGGCCGTGCCGATCGTGCTGCATCTGATCATGCGGCGAAAGCCCGTGCCGCACGAGTTTCCGGCGCTGCGGTTCCTCCGCGACCGCGCCGTGGCCAATCGGCGTCGGCTTCAGGTGAGCCATCTGTTTCTGCTGCTCCTGCGGATGGCGGCACTGGCCCTGCTGGCGCTGGCCCTTGCGCGGCCGGTGCTGCGGGGGGCAGGGTGGCTCGCCGGGGGCGAGGGCCCCGTCGCCGCGGCGCTCGTGATCGACACGGCGCCGCGGATGGCCCTGCGGGAGGCCAACGAGACCCGGCTCGAGCGGGCCGCGAAACTCGCTCGCGTGCTCCTCGACAAACTGCCGCAGGGAAGCCGGGTGGCGGTGGTCGACACGACCGGGGCGACCGCCGCCTTCGCCCCCTCGGCCGCGGCGGCAGCTGCCCGGATCGAGCGGCTTTCCGCTGCCGCGCCGGGAGCATCGCTCCCGACCGCGATCGCGGAGGCGCGGCGGCTGCTGGCCGGGTCGGAACTCGCCCGCAAGGAACTTTACGTTTTCACCGACTGCTCGCACGGTGCCTGGGACAACGCCGCCCCACAGCCGGAGGCTTCCGCCGGCGAACCAGCCGTGCTGTTTGTCGACGTGTCGGCGGAGCAGCCGCGAAACTTCTCGATCGAAGCCCTCGACCTGTCGGGCGAGCGGATTTCGGCGGGCACATCGCTGGCGATCACGGCGTCGGCGGCGCGGGTCGGCCCCGATGCGTCACGGGCAGTCGCCGTGGAAGTGCTCGGTCGCGACGGGAAGTACGTGCGCCGGGCCATCAAACCGGTCGAGTGGAAGGCGGCCGGGCCCGTGCAGGTTGACTTCGAGGTCGCCGGCCTGGAGCCGGGAACCCGGCAGGGCCGAGTGGTCATCGAGGGCTCCGACGACCTCGAGGCCGACAACGCCCGATACTTCACGGTCGAGGTCGGCGCCGCCGCCAAGGTGATCGTGGCCGCGCCGCGGCCCGCGGACCGCTCGGCCGCCTTGCTCGTGCAGGCGATCGCTCCCGCATCGCTGGTGAAGGCCGGCAAGGCGAGGTTTGAACCGGACGTGATCGACGTCGAGTCGCTCGGCACCGCCTCGTGGGACGCCGCCCAGGGCATCGTCATCCTCGATCCGCCGCCGCTTTCGCCCCAGACGTGGGAGGCGCTCGAGCGATGGGTGTCTGACGGCCGCGGTCTCGTGGTGTGGCTCGGACCACGGGCAGGCAACGCCGACCGCTTCAATACCGACGCCTCCCGCCGCGTGCTCGGCGGCGATCTGGTGCGGGTATGGCGGAGCCCTGAGGGTAACTACCTCGCTCCCACGGCGCTCGACCACCCGATCATGGCGGCGTATCGCCGCGTGGGCGACGCCGTTCCCTGGCAGGACTTTTCGGTGTCGCGGCACTGGGAGTTCAAGCCGGCCGAGGGGCTGGGCGACGCCGCGGCGACCGTCGCCACCTACCGCAACGGCCTGCCGGCGGTGCTCGATCGCAGGCTGGGCGGCGGCAACGTGGTGGTGGTGACGACGCCCGTCTCGCAATCGGCCTCGGATCCCGATGCGTGGAACATCCTGGCCACGGGGTTCGAGCCGTGGCCGTTCGTGATCCTCGCCAACGAGACGCTCCTCCACGCCGTTGACACCTCCGACGACCGCAACGTCCTCGCGGGGGCGCCGGCGGTGTTGCACATCGATCGTCGCGACGTGCCGGCGGCGATCGTCAGCGCGCCGAGCGGCGATGACTTTCCGGCCGCCGTCGACCAGAAGCGGGGCACGATCACGGTCACCGCCACACAGGTTCCCGGCAACTACACCCTCCGGGCCGGTGGCGACATCGGGGGCATCGCCAGGGGCTTCAGCGTGAACCTGCCGCCGTCGGCCACCGACTTCAGCCGGTTGCCCGCCGACGCGCTTGCCGCCGTACTTGGGCCCGGCCACCGGCTGGCGAAGTCTGCCGAGGAGATCGTCCGCGACGTGAATCGCGAGCGGGTGGGTTCGGAACTCTATCCCTGGGTGATCGTGCTGGTCGCACTGGCCATGGCGGCCGATTGGATCGCCGCCAACCGCTTCTATGCGCCTCGCGACGGTGTCGCCGTGGAGCGGGCCGCTGCCGCCGAGTTCGCGGCCGACGAGTCGCAGGCCGCCGCGCCGCCTCCCGTTCCCCCGGCTGCTCCGCCACCGGTGCCGCCGCCAATGACTCAGCCGGAGGTGCCGGCATGACCGATCCGCGGTTGCTCGAGGAACTGTCACTCCAGTTCGATCCGGTCTGGTCGTGGATGTTCGTCGGCGCGGTGGCAGCGGGCCTGCTCGCCGTGCTCCTGGCGTTTCCACCGGACCGGTCGCGGCTGTCGCCTGCCGCCAGGATGACGCTCGTGCTGCTTCGCATGGGGGCCTTTCTGGCGCTCGTGATCTGCATGCTGCGGCCCACGTTCGTGGCAATGCAGAAGGCCCGGCAGCAGGGGACCGTGGTCGTGCTCGCCGATGCGTCGGAGAGCATGACGGTGGCCGACGGCCCCACGGGACGGACGCGGTGGCAGGAGATGGTTGATGCGTTGGCGGCGGCCAGGCCCGCGGCAAAGAAGCTCGCAGCTTCCGGAGATTTCGACATCGCCGTCTGGCTCTTCGATCGGGAGGCCCGCGCCCTCGCCGCGGTTGGCGACGATCCGTTTCCGTTCGCCGCCTGGAGCGACGTGCCGACCGCAGACGAGACGGCGATCGGAGCGGCACTCGACGACGGCCTGCGGGCGACGGTGGGGCGACAGCTCGCGGGCGTCGTGGTGCTCAGCGACGGTGCCCAGCAGGCCTATGCCCCCCGTGACCTGCCGCCACAGACGGTGGCCCGGAAGCTTGCCGATGCGGGCGCACCCCTGTGGAGCGTCACGTTTGGGCAGCAGCGGGGCGAGGGGCAGGGCCGCGACGCCGCGGTGGTGAACCTCTCCGTCGCCGAGACCGTGTATCTCAAGAACATGCTGGAGGTGGCGGGACGGGTGCGGCTCGACGGTCTGGCGGGGCGGGAGGCGACGGTCGTGCTCCTCGCCGAGAACGCCTCGGGTGTGATGGAGGAGGCCGCACGGACGCGGGTGCGGGCCACCGGCGACGCCGTCGAGGAGGCGGTGCGGCTCGCGTGGACGCCCGTGGCCCTCGGCGAGCGGAAGCTGACGCTCCGCGTGGAACCCCAGGAGGGCGAGGTGATCCTCGCCAACAACGAGCTCTCGACGTTCGTGGAGGTGATCGACGGCGGCCTGCGGGTGCTCTATCTCGAGGGAGACCTGCGGGTGGAGCAGCGATTCCTACGGCGGGTGCTCGCGGCGAGCCCCGACATCCAGGTCGATTTCGAGTGGATCGACGCCACCCGGCGGGATCGCTGGCCGGTGGACCTCAGCCGCCGGCTCGCCGGTGAGTACGACGTGTTTTTGATCGGCGACCTCGACTCCGCCGCCGTCAAGCCCGACGACCTGCGGACGATGCTCGGCAGGGTGAACGCGGGGGCCGGCCTCGGTCTGATCGGCGGGTTCCACGCGTTTGAGGCGGGAGGCTGGGGGAGCTCGCCGCTCGGCCCTGCGCTGCCCTTCGAGCCGGATCGCCTCGCCCGGCAGTCGTTCAACGAACCGATTCGCCAGGGCCTCCACGTGCAAGGCGCGGTGCGGATGCTGCCCGATCCGCGGTTCGGTTCGATTTCGATCCTCAGGCTCGGCAAGACCGACGACGACAGCCGCACGGCCTGGGAATCGATGCCGACGCTCGAGGGAGCCAATCGCCTGGGCCGCCTCCTGCCCACCACGAAGACGCTTGCCGCCGCCGCCGACGGGACGCCCCTGCTGGTCGGTCGCGACTACGGCCAGGGGCGGGTGCTCGCGTTTGCGGCTGATTCGACCTGGCGGTGGGTGATGCAGGGGGCCGGCGATCAGCACCGGCGCTTCTGGCGGCAGTTCGTGCTCTGGCTCGCGCGGCAGGACGACGCGGAGCAGGACACGCTCTGGGTCCGGCTGGCACAGCGTCGCATCTCGCCGGGCACGCCGCTTCCCTTCGATGCCGGGCTGACGAGGCCCGATGGCACCGCCGATCCGGGTGTGGCCCTCGAGGCCACGGTCGTCGCGCCCGATGGTCAGCGGCGGCCCGTTCGCGTCGGGCGGCAGGGAGAGACGTTCTCGGGCGTGATCGCCGACTGTTCCGAGCCCGGCGACTGGAGGCTCGAGGTGAAGGCGACGAAGCCTGGCGAGGGAGTGCCGCGGGAGCGTTCCGCGAGGTTCACGGTGTTTCGCCAGGATCTCGAACTTGCGAATCCGCGGGCCAACCCGCTCCTCATGCGGCAACTCGCCGAGGCGACCACGGGGGGCGTGCGACTGCCGGAGGAACTGCCGGCCGTGTTCGAGGAGATCGCGGCGCGTCCGCCGACGTTTGAGTCGAAGGAGCAGTGGTCGTACGCGCCGTGGGACACGTGGCCGATGTTTCTCGTGATGGCGACGTGCATGGGCGTCGAGTGGTTCCTGCGGAAGCGGTGGGGGCTCGTGTAGCCGCGGCGATTCCGCCTTTCGGGAGGCTGCGGGCTTTGCTACCCTCCCCAGCCCGCGCAGGATGACTCGCCTGCGGGGCCGTGTGTTCCGCGTCGACAGGGAGGTCGGACGTGGCCCGTCGCCGTGCCATTCGCGAGAAGCTGCTGCTGGGCGCCCTCCTGCTGGGCGTGATGGTGACCGTCCTGTGGGCGAGCGGTTTCCTCGGCATCTATTCCTACCGGTGGCTCGTTCGCGACCTCTCCTGCCGGGCCGCGGAACTGCCGCTGGCCAGCGAGTTGGGCGAGTGCGTGGGCATGCTCCGGCTGGCCCATGCCCGGGCGCTCGCCGCCGACGAGGCCGAGGAGGAGTCGTTTCTGTCGGGCCTGCGGGCGACCGAGGCGGCGCTCGAAGCCTACCGCCAGGAACTGGCGGCCTTTGAACTCGACGACACGCGTCTCGCCGACCGCACCCGCGAGGCGGGCACCGCCCAGCGCATCTCCGACTGCCTGGCGACGATCGACTCGATCGCCCGACAGCACGCCGCCGACCCCGCCGAGGCCGATCTGCCCTCGGCCAGTCGTGGCATGCTCCTGGCGGTCGGCCCGCATCTCGAGGCGCTCGCGGCCCTGTCCGCCGAGCTGCCCTCGTTCCTGCAGCAGCGGCTGCACGACCTGTCGAGCGACGTGCGCACCCGCTATCGAACGCTGATCATCACCACCTGGGCCGCTGCCCTCACGGCGATCGGCCTGCTCGCGGCGATCGGCGTACTCACCTACCGCTGGGTCTTCCGGCCGCTGCGGCTGCTGGGGCACGGCTCCCGCCGCGTCGCCTCGGGTGACTTCGCCTACCGCATCCAGCTCGACACCCGCGACGAAATGGCGGAGCTCGCCGATGCCTTCAACGACATGACGGAGCGGTTTCAGGAGATCCGCGACGACCTCGACCGTCAGGTGCAGGAGCAGACCCGCGAGGTGATTCGCGGCGAGCAGCTCGCCAGCGTCGGCTTTCTCGCCGCCGGTGTGGCGCACGAGATCAACAACCCTTTGGCATCGATCGCGATGTGCGCGGAATCGCTGGAAAGCCGCATCGAGGAGCTCGCGCCGGGCGCGGCTGACGCCGAGGTGGCCCGCCGCTACCTGTCGCTCATCCAGAGCGAGGCCTTCCGCTGCAAGGGGATCACGGAGAAGCTGCTTGACTTCTCGCGGCTCGGCGAGGTGCGTCGTCAGGCCACCGCGCTGATGGGGCTCGTGGCCGACGTCGCCGAGATGCTGAGGCACGTCGGCCGATTCGCCGGGCGGTCGATCGAGATCGAGGAGGGAGCCGACGTGCTCGTGATGGTCAACCCGCAGGAGATCAAGCAGGTGGTGCTCAACCTGCTGGTCAACGCCCTCGATTCGATCGACGAGAAGGGCAAGGTCCGCGTCGCGGCCAAGCGGTCGGGAGGCGAGGCGGTGCTCACGTTCACCGACGACGGCTGCGGCATGACGGAAGAGGTGCAGGAACACCTCTTCGAGCCGTTCTTCACGAGGCGGAAGACGGGGCAGGGCACCGGCCTCGGGCTCTCGATCGTGCACCGGATCGTCACCGACCATGGCGGCCGCATCCAGGCCGCGAGCGACGGGCCCGGATCGGGCTCGACGTTTCGCGTCATGCTTCCGCTCGCCCAGGTCGGCGCCGAGGCGGCGACCATCCGGCCCGCCACCGACGCGGGCGGCCGGGCCGCCTGACGACGCCCACCCCGACGACCACGAAGGAGACACCGTTGAAGATGACCGGCCGACCGATGCGGATCCTGTTCGCCGACGACGAGCCCTCCCTCCAGGAGTTGATGCGGATCGAGCTCCCCCGGCTCGGGCACGAGGCGACGGTCTGCCCGGACGGCCGCACGGCGCTGGCGGCCCTCGACCGCACGGCCTACGACTGCGTGATCGTCGATCTCGACATGCCGGGTGTCGGCGGCCTCGAGGTGATCGCCCGCGTGCGGGAAACCTCGCCCGACACCGAGACGTTGATCATCACCGGCAAGTCATCCGTGGAGAGCGCCGTCGCGGCGGTGCGGCACGGGGTGTTCGACTATCTCACGAAGCCCTGCAAGCTCGCCGACATCCAGGCGGTGCTCGAGCGGGTGCGGCGGAAGCGCGAGATCACCACGCGGCTGCGGGCCCTGGAGCGGCGGGTGCGGCGGGCCGAGGGGGCCACGCAGCTCGTCGGCACGTCGGCCGCCCTCGACCAGGTGCGGCGGCTCATCGCCCGGGTGGCGGCGAGCGAGGCCTCGGTGCTCGTGCGGGGCGAGACCGGCACGGGCAAGGAACTCGTCGCCCGGGCCATCCACGAGGGCAGCGGCCGGGCCGGAGGTCCGCTCGTGGCGGTGAACTGCGGGGCGCTCCCCGAGCATCTCGTCGAGAGCGAGCTCTTCGGCCACCGCAAGGGGGCGTTCACCGGCGCCGATGAGCATCGCGCGGGGCTCTTCGAGGTGGCTGACGGCGGCACGCTGTTCCTCGACGAGATCGGCGAACTCTCGAAGCCGCTGCAGTCGCGACTTCTGCGGGCGCTCGAGAGCGGCGAGATTCGTCGCGTGGGCGACAACCAGGCGATCATGGTGGATGTTCGCGTGGTCTGTGCCACGCACCGCTCGCTCGAGGAGATGGTGAAGGCGGGCGACTTCCGCGAAGACCTGCTCTTCCGGATCAACACCTTCGAGATCACGGTCCCGCCGCTCCGCGACCGCCGCGACGACATCCCCGGGCTCGTGGAGCATTTTGTCCGTAGGGCGCGGCCGCAGACGCCGCCCGACGTCGCCGTGGCCGACGCCGACGCGGTTGCCGCCATGGCCGCGCACCACTGGCCGGGCAACATCCGCGAGCTGGCCAATGCGGTGGAGCATGCCCTGGTGCTCTGCGATGAGCTGCCGCTGTTGCTCGCACACCTGCCGGCTCGGTTTGCCGCGTTGCGGCCCGCCTCAACGGAAACGCCATCGATCGCGATCCAGCCGATTCCGGCGGCGATCGTTGCCGCGCCGGGCCATGGCCGGCCCGAGAGCCTTCGCGAACTTGAGATGCGGGCCATCCTGGAGGGCCTCGAGCGGAATAAGGGCAACAAGGCCCGGACCGCCGACGAGCTCGGGATCAGCCTGAAGACGCTCTACAACAAGCTCCACCA
>JBBAVQ010000061.1:0-3196 GCA_040397625.1 Pirellulales bacterium
TAGCCACGAGGGCATCCGCGAACGTCCGGCGACAGGGCTCGGGTAATCCCGAGCCACGCGAACGTCCGGCGACGGGGCACGGGCAGCTCCGAGCCCGATGCAAATTGAGGCAGAGACACAGGTTGAAAACCTGTGCTACGAGAGGCCCCGTGAGGCTGCGGGCGCTCTGCTATCCTGAGGCCGTTCCCGCAGGAAGGATCCGCAGTGACCAAGCCAGTCGAGACCGACGACGCAGTGCCTCTCGGCGACACGCAGATCGCGGACGTGCTCACGCGGTGGTGGGGCTTCGACCGGCTCCGACCGCTGCAGGCCGAGGCGATCGCCGCGGCGCTCGCCGGCCGCGACTCGCTGGTGGTGATGCCCACCGGCGGTGGCAAGAGCCTCTGCTACCAGCTGCCACCGCTCATGGGTGAAACGACCGACGTGGTCATCTCGCCGCTCGTGGCCCTGATGAAGGACCAGGTCGACGCCCTGGAGGCGATCGGCTATCCGGCGGCGGCGATTCATGGGGGCATGTCGCAGGAGGAGCGGTCGAACGTCCGCGACCAGTTGGCGGCCGGCGAACTGCGGCTCCTGTTCACCGCTCCGGAGCGACTGGTGAACACCGGCCTGCTCGACCTGCTCGCGCGGGTCGGCGTGAAGCGGTTCGCCGTCGATGAGGCCCACTGCATCAGCCACTGGGGGCACGATTTCCGCCCCGAATACCGGCAGCTCGCCCTCCTCCGCGACCGCTTTCCCTCGGCGAGCATCCACGCCTTCACCGCCACGGCCACCCCGCGGGTCCGCTCCGACATCGCCCGGCAGCTCAACCTCCAGGATCCGGTGGAGCTCGTGGGCACGTTCGACCGCCCCAACCTGGTCTACCGCGTCGTGCCGCGGACCGACCGGATCGCCCAGACACTCGCGATTCTCGGCCGGCATCGGGGCGAGGCGTCGATCGTCTACTGCATCTCGCGAAAGGAAACCGAGAAGCTGGCCGCCCGGCTCGCCGCCGAGGGGCTGCTCGCCCGTCCCTACCATGCCGGCCTCGACGCCAAGGAACGGCATAGGACCCAGGAGGCCTTCACCCGCGAGACGATCGATATCGTCGTGGCGACGGTCGCCTTCGGCATGGGGATCGATCGCTCCGACGTGCGGCTGGTGCTCCACACGTCGCTCCCCAAGAGCCTCGAGGCCTACCAGCAGGAGACCGGCCGTGCGGGCCGCGACGGCCTCGCGGCGGAGTGCGTGCTCCTCTACTCGTCGGCCGACGTCTTCAGCTGGGAGTCGCTCGTCCGCAAGAGTGCCGCGGAGTCGGAACTGGAGCCCGAGGAGCAGGAGCGGCTCATCGCCTCGCAGATGGAGCACCTGCTCTCGATGCGGCGCTACGCCCAGGCGACCCGCTGCCGCCACGCCGCCCTCTCGGAGTACTTCGGCCAGTCTTATCCGGCCGCCGCCTGCGGCGCCTGCGACGTCTGCCTCGGCGAGACCGACAGCCTGCCCGAAGCGACGGTCATGGCACAGAAGATCCTCTCGTGCGTCGCCCGCGTGCAGGAACGGTTCGGAGTGCGGCACGTCTGCGAGGTGCTCCGCGGCGCGAAGACCGATGCGGTGCTCCGCCACGGCCACGACCGGCTTTCCACGTTCGGTCTGCTCGCGGCGATCGACCAGCGGGCTGCGGAGAATCTCGTCCATCAGCTGCTCGACCAAGAACTCCTCACCCGGACCGCCGGCGACCGGCCCGTCGTCACGCTGAACGAGCGGTCGTGGGAGGTGCTTCGCGGGAGCCGCGAGGTGGTGCTGCTCGAGCCACGGGCCGGCAAGACCAAGGCCGCGAAGACCGACACCGACGACTGGCAGGGTGTGGACCGCGACCTCTTCGAGCGGCTCCGCCGCTGGCGGCGGCGGATCGCCGAGGCCCGCGGCAAGCCTGCCTGGACGATCCTCGACGACAAGGCGCTCCGGGCGATCGCCCGCGAGCAGCCCGATTCGCTCGCCGCCCTCCTCCGCTGCAAGGGGATCGGTGAGAAACGACTCGCCGACTTCGGCGCCGACATTCTCGACCTCGTTTCCGGAAAGGCAGACCCGTGAAACCCACCGCCGCCCTCCACCGCCTCGGCCAGAGCCTCTGGCTCGACAACATCACGCGAGCCATGCTCGAAGACGGCACCCTGGCCCGCTACGTCGCCGAACTGTCGGTCACCGGCCTGACCAGCAACCCCACGATCTACAACCTCGCCATCAAAGGGAGCGCCGCCTACGACGCCGCGATCGCCGCGAAGGTCCGCGAGGGCCGCACCGGCGAGCGGCTGTTCTTCGAACTGGCCATCGAGGATCTCACCAGGGCCGCCGACCTCTTCCGGCCGGTCTATGACCGGACCGGCGGACTGGACGGCTGGGTGTCGCTGGAGGTGTCGCCACATCTGGCCTACGACGCCGCCGCCACGCTCGCCGCCGCCAAGGAACTCTTCGCCCGTGCGGGCAGACCCAACCTGTTCATCAAGATTCCGGGCACCCCGAAGGGCCTGCCGGCGATCGAGGAGGCGATCGCCGCGGGCGTGCCGGTGAATGTCACGCTCCTGTTCACGAAGGAACACTACGTGGCCGCCGCCGAGGCCTACCTTCGCGGGATCGAGCGGCGAATCGACGCCGGCCTGTCGCCTCGGGTGGCGAGCGTGGCCTCGCTGTTCATCAGCCGCTGGGATGCGGCCTCGGCCGGCGACCTACCCGACCACCTGAAAAACACGCTCGGCATCGCCGTCGGCGAGGACTGCTATCAGGCGTATCGAGCGATCCTCGCCTCGGACCGCTTCCAGCGGCTCGCCAACACCGGCGCCATGCCGCAGCGGCTCCTCTGGGCGAGCACGGGCACGAAGGATCCAGCCCTCAGCGACCACCTCTACGTACGAGCGCTCGCTGCGCCGCACACGATCAACACGATGCCGGAGCCGACGCTGGTGGCCTTCGCGGATCACGGCACGCTCGGTGGCACGCTCTCGCCCGGCGGCGGCCAGTCGTCACGAACGCTGTTCGAGATCGCCCGCGCGGGCGTGGATGTCGCCACACTCGGCGAGCAGCTCCAGTCGCAGGGTGCCGCCGCCTTCGTGAAGAGTTGGGACGAGCTGCTCCAGGTGATCGCCGCCAAGGCCGGCGGCGCGTGAAGGCATGGCGTCTGGTGGCGGGGCACCCCACGCCTCACGGCGTTGGGCTTGGACGG
>JBBAVQ010000061.1:3296-10253 GCA_040397625.1 Pirellulales bacterium
AGGATGCCGAGCCTGTTGTGGCCGCACCCCACGCCTCACGGCGTTGGGCTTGGACGGCAGGATGCAGGCCGACCGTGCAAGCCGTAGGCCGCAAGGCCGTGAGGCCGTGCCTGTACAAGCCGAAGGCCGTGAGGCCTCGGGCGTGGTCGAGAGGATGCCGAGCCTGTTGTGGCCGCACCCCACGCCTCACGGCGTTGGGCTTGGACAGCAGGATGCAGGCCGCCGGCGTGCGACGGCACAGGTTGAAAACCTGTGCTACTCAACACAACGCACGCAGCCTCTCGCTGCCTCCAGATCCCGGCCGGCCGTGGAGTGCTGGCGCCGGCTGCCAACCGGCACCTCCGTTGGGGAACAATTCGTCGTCAGCCCTCGCCGAGATAGGCGTCGCGGACGCGACGGTCGGCGGCCAGTTCGGCACCGCTGCCGGTGAGCGTGATCCGGCCGGTTTCGAGCACGTAGCCGCGATTGGCCAGCTTGAGCGCGGCGCGGGCGTTCTGCTCGACGAGCAGCACCGCGATGCCCCGGGCGGAGAGCGAGGCGATCACCTCGAACACCTTCGCCACGATCAGCGGTGCGAGGCCGAGCGACGGCTCGTCGAGAAGCAGGAGCCGCGGGTGGCCCACCAGGGCCCGGGCGATCGCAAGCATCTGCTGCTCACCACCTGAGAGCGTTCCTCCGAGCTGATCCATCCGCTCGCCGAGAACGGGAAACAGGCCACAGGCCTCGTCGATGTCGCGAACGAGCTTGGCCCGGTCGGTCTGGGTGAAGCCGCCGAGTTCCAGGTTCTCGCGGACGGTGAGTCGCGGGAAGATGCGGCGGCCTTCCGGAGCGTGGCCGATCCCGAGCCGCATCACCTCGTGGGGCTTTGCGGCCGCCAGCGGCGCGCCGGCGAAGCGGATCGAGCCGCCGCGGGGCGGCACCACCCCGGAGATCGCCATCAGGAGCGTCGTCTTGCCGGCACCGTTGGCGCCGATCAGCGCCACCAACTCTCCATCGTCAACGTCGAGCGACACGCGATCGAGGGCCCGGATCGGCCCGTATCCCGCCTCGAGATCGCGCACTTCAAGCAGCGGCATGCGACTCACGACTCCCCGCCCAGATAGGCCTCGATCACCTTCTCGTCACGCCGCACCTCGGCGGGCGTGCCCTCCGCGATCTTCACGCCGTGGTCGAGCACCGCCACCTTGTCGCTCACCCGCATCACCACGTTCATGTGGTGCTCGATGAGGAGCACGGTCACACCTCGGGCCCGGATCTGCTCCACGAGCGTCGCCAGGTCAGCCGTCTCGGCCGGGTTCATGCCGGCGGCCGGCTCGTCGAGGAGCAGCAGCTCGGCCCCCGTGGCGAGGGCCCGGGCGATCTCCAGCCGCCGCTGGTCGCCATAGGGCAGCTGGCCCGCGATCCGGTTGGCGCTCGACGCGAGACCGACGAACTCGAGCTCCCGCAAGGCCTGCGCCCGAGCGGCGGCCTCGGCCCGCCTGTTGCCGGGGGTGCGCACGAGCATCGCGGGCACGCCGCCGGGAATCGTCCGATCGAGGCCGATGAGCACGTTCTCGAGCACCGTCATGTTGGAAAACAGCCGGATGTTCTGAAACGTCCGCGACACTCCCGATCGAGCCACGACGTGCGGCGACCGGCGGCCGCGTCTCCAAACTGCCAGCGTGCCAGCCAGTCCGAGGCCGCTGCCAAACAGGAACCCGAGGATGCCCCGCCAACGAATCCGTGACTTGCCGGCCGCGAGGCGGTCGAGCACCTCCGCCTTGATCGGAATCGGCGAGGTGGCCGCAGCCACGCCCGTCCGTTCGGTATCGGTGGCCACGGGCACCGTGCCCGGTCCGGCCCGCCGCGCGGTCACCGCCGCCTGGAGCTCGTTGCGAACCGCCCGGGCCTCCTCGAGATCCCGCTTGATGGCCAGCACATCTCCGCCGTCGGCGCTCACCACCCGCCACTTCCCGGCCATCTGGTCGATCGCGAGTTCTGCCCGAAAGTAGCCGCGGAGCCGGTCCATCGCGCCGGCCACCGTGAACGGCTCGCCGGTGATCATCCCCCGCTTCACCACCGCCATCCACAACCGGTCCACGTCGACCGCGGCAAGCGCGAAGAGAAGCCCGGTCAGCAGGCCGAGCCCGAGCGCCGACCAGAACACCCGCGGCGTGAACGCCCGCTCCAGCCGACGGCCGTGAAACCGCACCGTGCCGGATGACGGCGAGTAGATGCCGCTGATGCAGTTGAAAGCGGTCGTCTTGCCGGCGCCGTTGGGCCCGATCACCGACACGACCGTTCCCTCGGGCACCTCGAGGTCGAGGTCCGACACGGCCACGAGTCCACCGAACCGGATCGTGAGCCGATCCACGTCGAGGAGCGGCTGCGGCGCCATCGGCCGCGACTCGCCTCCAGACGACATTCCCGCGATGCCGCTCATGCATGGGCCTCGTGGAGTTCGGCGGCCATCCGCCGCGAGGGCACGAGCCCCTCCGGACGATACCGCATCACCAGGATCAGCGCCAGCCCGAAGATGGCCAGCCGCCAGCCGCTGAAGGAGAGCAGGCTCGATCCCGACGGATTGATGTTCCACTGCTGGATCGCCGAGTCGGCCCACGGGGCGAGCACGGTGTCGAAGCCGACGAGCAGGGTCACACCGAGAAGCGTGCCCGGGATGCTGCCCAGCCCGCCCAGGATCACCGCGCAGAGCACCATGATCGAGCGGTTGAAGTCGTAGGCATTGGGATCGGCGGTCGTGGACAGACTCGCCGCATAGAGGCAGCCGGCGAGCCCCGCCACCGCCGACGACATCGCAAACGCCGAGAGCTTCACGCGCGTGGCCGACACGCCCATCGCCTCGGCGGCGAGCTCGTCCTCGCGGACAGCCACCCAGGCCCGGCCCAGCCGCGAGTTCTCCAGCCGACGCATCGCCACGACCACCCCGGCGAGCGTGAGGAGCGCCAGGTAATAGAACCACCGCGGATCAATCGCGAACGCCAGGCCGAGGTCGGTGCCACCGATCTTCAGGCCCGCCCCGGGGGGCGGCACGGGATTGAGCCCCTTCATGCCGCCGGTGATCTGCTCGAGGTTGCGGAGCGTCACCTTCACCACCTCGCCGAACCCGAGGGTGACGATGGCGAGGTAATCGCCCCGCAGCCGGAGCGTGGGGGCGCCGAGCGCCAGGCCGATGCCCGCCGTCGCCAGAGCGCTCACCGCGGCCGCCGTGACGAATCGCATCTGGAAGGGGTACATGGGCACCGTGAGGATCGCGAACAGGTAGGCGCCGATGCCAAAGAACGCGGCGATCCCGAGGTGCACCAGCCCCGTGTAGCCCACCATCACGTTGAGGCCGAGCGCCAGGATGCAGTACACGAACAGCGTGGTCACCTGGCCGCCGAGCGCGCCCCCCAGCGCCGGCACCACCAGCGGCGCCACCGCGAGGGCGACCAGGGCGACCAGATCCCACCGCTCACGCACGAAGGCGAGCAGCCGGTCGCGAGAGGAAACATCCGTCGAGTCGGACAGTTCGTCAGATGATGGGGACCTGGTCATACCTTCTCCTTCGTGCCGCGGCCGAGCAGGCCCTCGGGGCGGAAGACAAGGATCACGATCAGGATTGCAAACACGATCGCGCCGGTCCAGCGCTCGCCGACGTAGGCGCTCGAGAGGGCGCGGACGAGGCCGATCACCACGCCCCCCACGACCGCCCCCGGAATACTGCCGATCCCGCCGAGCACGGCCGCCGTGAAGGCGTAGAGCCCGTTCTGAAAGCCCATCTGAAAGCCGATGGTGTTGATGTAGAGGCCGTAGATCACGCTCGCGGCCCCGCCGAGAAAGCCGCCGACGAAGAAGGTCGCGGCAATCACGCGATCGACGTCGATGCCCACGAGGGCTGCGGCGGTGGGATCCTGGGAAACCGCCCGCATCGCCTTGCCGAGCCGGGTCGACTTCACGAGCACGGAGAGGGCGATCATCAGCGGCACGACCACCACGATCACCAGCAGGTCTTTGGCCGTGAACTGCAGGCCCTCGCCGGCCAGGAGGTTTTGGGCGGGGAGCAGTTCCGGAAACGACCGGTCGGCAGGCCCCAGCCAGAAGAGCCCGATGTTCATGAAGATGAACGACACGCCGATCGCCGACACGAGCGGCGCGAGTTTCGGCGCGGTGCGGAGCGGCCGGTAGACGATCCGATCGACCGCGACGTTGAGGCCGCCGCAGAACAGGCCGCAGAGCAGCACGAGCAGGGCCACGCCCAGCCAGGTGGCGGATCCGGTCCAGCCCGCCATGCCGAGCGCCGACACCAGCGTGAGCGCCAGGCAGGCCCCGAGCATGATCAGGTCGCCATGGGCGAAGTTGATCAGCCGGATGATGCCGTAGACCATCGTGTAGCCGAGGGCCACCATCGCCACGAGGGCGCCGTTGGTCAGCCCGATCAGGCACTGCTGGAGGAAGAAGGTCATGCGTCGTGGGCCGCGTCAGGGCGCGGCGGCCTCCTCGGCGGCGTCGAGGATCTCCTCGAACTCGAACTTCCCGCCCTTGACCACGCTCACGGTCAGGGTCCGCATCGTCGTGTCGCCGTTGGCGTCGAACCCCCAGCGGCCCAGCGCCCCGTCGAAGTCGCGGATCGCCAGGGCCCGGTCGGTGATCGCCCGGCGTTCCTTCGCGCCCACCTCGCGGATCGCCTGGAGCGCCACGCAGGTGGCCTCGTAGCCATACACGGCATACGCCTCCGGAAGCTCCCCGAACTTCTGCTGGTAGCGTTCCACGAAGGCCTGCCCCTTGCCGGTGAGCTTCTCCGGCGGCAGGCCCCCAAACGTGACGAAGCAACGGCCCTCGAGATTGGCTGCGCCCGCCGAGTCGATGAACACCTGCTCGCGGCAACCGTCGGGCACCATGAAGAGGGCCCCGATGCCGGCGCTTGCCATGTCCTTGGCGAGCTGGCCTCCCTTGGTCTGGGTCGTGCCGCCGAAGTAGACGAGATCGGGGTGCGCCGCCTTGACGCTCGCCATCAGCGACTTGAACTCCTGCGCCTTGGCGTCGATCGAGTCGTGGCCGACCACCTCGATCCCGAGTTCGCGGCAGCGCTCATCGAAGAGGTCGGCGATGCCTTTTCCATACACCTCGTTGTCGTCGAGGATGTAGACCTTGTTCACGCCTCGCTGCTTCGCCCAGTCGGCCGAGAGCGGCCCCTGCAGATCGTCGGCCGGCACCACCCGCACGTAATTGAAGCGGCCCGTCGGCCGGTAGACCTCCGGCTCACCCGGCGCGCCGAGGCCAGGCTTCGTCAGGCCTACGGCGGTGTTGGCGGGTGACACCATCAGCAGGTCGCCGAGGTTGAGGATCGGCATCGACACCTTGGCCGCCCCGGAGTTGAAGGTGCCGATGTAGGCCATCACGTCGGGATCCTGGAGAGCCCGGCGGGCGTTGGCGGCCTCGGCCTCGCTCGTCCACTGGCCGGCGGCGGCCGTGGAGTCGTCGAGGTCGAGGTATTCGATCCGGAAGGGGCCGACCCGGCCGCCGGCCTCCTCGATCGCCATGCGGATGCCGCGGACGATCGTGTCGGACTGCTGCTTGGCGCTGCCGGTCCGCGGCAGGCTCGACACGATCTTCACCAGCGTTGGATCGGCCGGCCGGCAGCCGGCCGCAACGGCCATGCCCACAACCAGCCACGCGGCCCACGTCCGTGCTTTCATGCGCATGAATGTAGGAACCCCGGCAAAGCCGCGTCAAACCGGGCTCTTGGCCACCAGTCGCCAGCAGCGGTGAATCCGCTCGTTCCGAAAATCCTCTGGAATCGTCCGCGCAGTGATCTCGCGAATCGCGAATCTCGGCTCGAGCCGGTCGGCGGCGAGGTGGAACCGGCGGAAGTTGGTCGAGAAATAGACGACGCCACCGGCCGCGAGGTTCTGACCCACGAGTTCGAGCAATTCGGCATGATCTCGCTCGACGTCCCAGGGAGTCTCGCTCTTCGCCGACCTGGAGTAGGTCGGCGGATCGACGACGACAAGGTCGAACGGCGGCTCGCCGCGACGCGCCCGGTGCTCGAGAAAAGCCCGGGCTTCGTCCCGCACGGTGCGGTGGCGGCCGGCGTCCTTGAAGCCATTGCGGGCGAGGTTGGCCCGCGTCCAGTCGAGATAGGTGTTGGAGAGATCGACGCTTGTGGTCTCGGCCGCGCCTCCGGCGGCGGCGTACACCGAAAAGCTCCCGGTGTAGCAGAAGAGGTTGAGAAACCGCTTCCCGGCCGCCTCGTCGCGGACCAGCGACCGCGTGATCCGATGGTCGAGGAAGAGCCCCGTGTCGACGTAGTCGGAGAGGTTGCAGTCGAAGGCGAGGCCCCCTTCGTGGACCGTGATCATCGCCTTTCGCTCGGCCAGCTTCTCGTACTGCTCCCCTGCCCGTTGCCGGCGCCGCGCCTTGAGAAACGTGCGGTCGGGGGGCACGCCGAGTTCGACCGCGGCCGCCTCAATCATCCGGTCGAGCCAGACCTCGTGCTCGATCTCGGTTCGCTCGTGCGGGCGGTCATACTCCGCCGCGTGCAGCCAGCCGGCATACCAGTCGATCGCCAGCGGAATCTCGGGGATGTCGCGGTCGTAGACGCGAAACGCCTCGATCCCCTGGCGGCGGGCCCACTTCGCGAGGTGCTTGAACCGCTTGGCGAGCCGACGGCGGAAGTCGCCAATCTGGTCGGCGGTCGTGCGCGCGCGCGGACGGCCGGGGCTCGGCGTGCTGGACGCAGCCGCTTCGTCGTTCTCGCCGTCGGCGCCGGGACGGTACGAGTTGCCTCGCGGGGGCAGGATAGCCCCATGCTCGGCATCCTCGCACCGATCCCGGCTGGCGGCGGCTGCGCCGAGCGAGCGGTCGGGGCCAGTCGTTGAAGACTCACCCCGGCCTTCGACCTGGGATGGAGGGGGAGGAGGAGATGGTGGTGGTGGTGATGGCGGTGAGCCCGCTCTTGCCCGGATGGCGAGTTCGAGG
>JBBAVQ010000061.1:10353-12252 GCA_040397625.1 Pirellulales bacterium
TGGTGGTGGTGGTGATGGCGGTGAGCCCGCTCTTGCCCGGATGGCGAGTTCGAGGAGCTTGCACGGGATCGGGCCGTTCACGAGCGGGATGCGGTGGCTCGGGCGGAGTCCGAGTTGCGACAGCGCGGGGGTGTCGGCGGCAAGGATTGCGGCCCGCCAGCCACCGCACCGCTGCACCAGCCAGTCCCCCAGCCGACGAAAGAGCGCGCCGGCGCGGGGCAGCGGGAGCCGCTCGCCGTACGGCGGGTTGGTCACGACCAGGCCCGGATGCTCCGGTGGCCGAACCTCCTCGAAGTGCCGGGTGCCGATCGCGACCGTGTCGGCCACCCCCGCAGCATCGGCACACGCCCGCGCCGCCTCGACCGCCTTCGGGTCGAGGTCGCTGGCGAAGAAGGATTCGGCCGGCGGCGACAGCACCCGCGACTCGAGCTCCGCCACGAGCTTCATGACGAGCGATTCGTCGCGGTCGCGAAACTTGAAGAAGCCGTGCGCTCGCCGGCGCGCCCGCCAGAGGCCTGGCGCCATCCCCGCGGCGATGGTGGCCCCTTCGATCACGAGCGTTCCCGACCCGCACATCGGATCGAGCAGGGGCTCGCCCGTGGTCGATCCCCCTGCGTCACCGGGCCGCCACCAGCCGGCGGTCGCCAGGATGCCCGCGGCGAGCACCTCGGACAGCGGCGCCTCCACCTCGCCCATCCGCCAGCCCCGCTGGTGGAGCGAGCGGCCCGCCGCGTCGCGAAACACGGTCGCCACGCCGCCCACGAGATGCAGCGCGATCCGCAGCGTCGCCCCCCGCAGCTGAACGTTCGGCCGCTTGCCGCTCGGCGTCCGCAACTGATCGACCACCGCGTCCTTGACGATCTGCGCGGCGTAGAGCGAGTGCGTGAGGAAGGTGTCGTGAATCGCCGCATCGACACGGAGCGAGTCGGAGACCTTCAGCTGCTCGGTCCAATCGACCTCCTGCATCGCCCGGTAAAGCGACTCGGGAGAATCGACGGTGAAGCGGCCGAGCGGCTCGAGGACGCGGATGGCCGTCCGCGATTCGAGCACCGCCCGGTAGAGCGTCTCGCGGTCGTGCCCCGGATCCGCCGAAAACTCGATCGTCCGCCGGCCGATCCGCAGGTCGCGGGCCCCGACCGCCTCGAGTTCCCGAGCCAGCACCCATTCCAAGCCCTCGAGCGTGCGGGCCGTGAGCCGCGCAGGGTCGTCAGCCAGCGGCGCCGGCAGAGGCCGCGGCGGAGGAGGAACGTTCGGAAAGCTGTCGGTGCTCATGCGAGCGGTCGAGTCTACTTCGCCGCCGGCTCAGGCAGTCGTCACCGCAGCGACATCGCCGTCGGCAGCCCGTGCAACCGCTGCCACCGACACAACCGTCACGGCGCTGGGGCAGCGGCGGGCATTTCTGTGATGACGCGAGTGACACGCGGCGGCGACGCGGCAACTCATCTCTCGACAGCCGGGACCGGCGGGTGTCCTGGCAGAACCGAGACCTCTTTCAGGAAAGTCGAACAACCATGACTCCTCAGATCATCAGCTGGATCGTGAGCCTCATCGCCGGCGGTGCCGGTGGCAACGTCGTCGGAGCGCTGCTCAAGAACCGGAACCTCGGCCCGATGCTCAACACGGTGCTCGGCCTCGTCGGCGGCGGCCTCGGTGGCCAGGTGCTGCCCAGCCTGATCCCGGCTCTTGGCGGCCTCTTCGGCGCCGGTGACGCCGGCTTCGCCGGCAACGGCATCCTGTCGGCGATCGTCGGGGCGCTGCTCCCGCTGATCGTGAGCTTCATCAAGAGGCCCGCCGTCGCCGCCGCCTGAGCCCGCGACTGACGCAAGCGACCGGAAACGACACCGGCCGAGGGGACTCGCTCCCCTCGGCCGGATTTCATTTTCGGGATGGACGTCGAGC
>JBBAVQ010000062.1:0-12176 GCA_040397625.1 Pirellulales bacterium
CGCTGCTCGCCCGGGCAAACCGGATGTCGAGCGTCCGCAGGTAGGTGTGCAGGCCTGCGTCCTGGATCGGCAGGATGTGGGCCGGGTGGCCCGACTCGTTGTGGTGAGAGTGCCAGAGGCCCGGGGGCGTCACGAACACCGCGTGCGGATGCCAGTCGAACCGCTGGCCGTCGGCCACGCGGCCCTGCTTGTCGAGCGACTTGCCCACCATCGTGTAGCAGCCAGGCTTGCAGTCCACCACGAGGTCGACGGCGACCGACTGGTGGCGGTGCGGGGCCTGAACCGCCCCCACCGGCAGGAGGCCGAACATCGCCCACATCACGTGCGTGATCGTCATCGTCTGGGGGAACAGCCGGCTGCCAAGCAGCACGCTCAGCCGATTGGCTCCGGCACTCGTGGGATCGTGAACCACGGCGTCGAGGGCCTCGAGGATCGCCTTGCGGCGGTAGACCGTGGCCGCAAACCGGGGCTGCCGCGGCGCCGCCCCGAGGTACCGGAGCAGCGGTTCGTCGTGCACCCAGTAGAGGGCGGCGTCTTCCGCGGCATCGTGAAAGGCCGGCCCGCCCGCGGGCAGCGTGAACAGGTCGCCGGCATGCCACGAAAACTCCCCGCCGTCGGCCAGCCGCGTGGCTCCCGCACCCCGCATTGCGAAGAACAGGTGCGTGGTGGCGGCAGCCTCGGTGGCGATCGCCTCGCTGGGACAGATGCGGACGAAGTTGGCACAGAGTCCGGGCGTCGTCGCCGGCCCCACCACCCCCAGGGCCGCACTCGAGTCGAGCGGCAGGATCCGGGTCGGACCACGCTCGTGAAGTTCGGCTCCCCACTTCGCTCCCGGGATGCCGTGCAACGTCCCATCGGTGAGTGGATTGGAGGCGTAGCGGTAGTCGTGAAACCTCGCGGCTTCGGTGAGGTGTTCCTCGGACAGCGGGTTCATGGTGTGTCTCCAGAGGCAAGGTCGGCGGCGGTCAGTTCAGGTCAGCCGGCTTCACGCCTTTCTTGAAGCCGTCGGTCTTAAAGGGCGATGGCACGAACGAGCCCACGAGTGCCACGTCGGCCTTCGCCGGGATCCTGTCCTCGAGGCCGGTCGCCCAGTAGCAGCCATTCACGAGCAGCCGCCGAAAGCCTTCCGAAAGCATGTCTTGTGAAGCGCCCATCGTGGTGGTGACCACGCGGCCCACAGGACCGCCCTCGATGGAATAGGTCTTCGTCCAGGCGATCGGCATCATCGGGTTGTTCTTACCGCCCTCCACCGGAGGAGTATCGGGCGTGAGCCCTGCCACCACCTGGCCGAGCAGCAGCGGCTTCGAGTCGCCCGGCAGCGGGAGCCGGACGCCGTAGACGTCGGTCGGACCGTAGACGTCGCCGTCGGCGATACCCCGCAGGATCGGGTGGCCGGCTGCGTCGGGAGCGACCAGGCCGCGGGTCCCCTCGACGCCGTGGTTGCCGTGGTGATTGATCCAGGTCTCGCCGAGCACCTGGCGGCCAAACCCTTGCTGAAAAGCCTCGTCGTCGTTCCGCCAATGGTATCGCTGAAACGTGCCCCCCTTCGGGAAGTCGAAGCCGTGGGTCGCGGTCCGCAGCCCGACGACTGGTTTTCCTTTGCGGAGGTAGGCGTCGATCTCCTGCATCTGCTCGTCGGGCAGCGTCCGAAACCTCGTGGCGATCACCATCAGATCGGCATCGCGGAGGCTCTCGAGGCCGGGGATGTTCGTCCGATTGTTGGGGTCGATCTCGCCCGTCGCCGGATCGATCGCGTAGACCACGCGGCAGTCGAAGCCGTGGTGAGCGGCGAGGATCTTTGCCAGCTGCGTGAGGGCCTCCTCGCTGCGGTATTCCTCGTCGCCGCTCACGAGCACGATGTGCTTGCCCTTCCCCGGGCCGTCGCCCCCCGCAACGTCGAGCCACGGATCACCAGCCCGAGCCGCCGCGACCAGCACCAGAAGCCCGAGCACCAACGACGAAACGACGCGACGCACCATGGGTTCTCCTCGGAGCAGCAGCAGGAGCGCCAGCCGGGATGGCCGAATCACGCGTCCGCAGACCAGCATCCTACTCAGGCGAGGATGCCCCTGACCACGTGCCCGTGGACGTCGGTCAGACGAAAGTCGCGGCCCTGGTAGCGGTAGGTGAGCCGTTCGTGGTCGAGGCCGAGGCAGTGGAGGATCGTGGCCTGAAGGTCGTGGACGTGGACCTCGTCGCGGGCGATGTGAAACCCGAGTTCGTCGGTCTCGCCGTGGGTGACACCCCCCCGGATTCCGCCCCCGGCCAGCCACATCGTGAAGGCGTTGGGGTGGTGGTCGCGGCCCTTCGACCGGCCGAGGACGGCGCTCGCCTCCACCATCGGCGTCCGCCCGAACTCGCCCCCCCAGACCACGAGCGTCGAATCGAGCATCCCCCGCCGCTTGAGGTCGGCCACCAGCGCCGCGCTCGCCCGGTCGGTGACCTCGCAGTTTTTCTTCACGTTGCCCGCCACGTCGGAGTGGCCATCCCAACCCTCGTGATAGATCGTGACAAATCGCACGCCCCGCTCCACGAGCCGCCGAGCGATCAGGCAGGCCCGCGCGAAGCTCGCCGCCTCGGGCGTGCAGCCGTAGAGGGCGAGCGTCTCTGGCGTCTCATCGGCGAGGTTCATCAGTTCCGGCGCTGAGGTCTGCAGACGGTGTGCCATCTCATAACTGGCGATCCGGGTGGCGATCTCGGGATCGCCATCGATGGCCAGTCGCCGACGGTTGATGGCCGAGACCACGTCGAGCGTGTCGGTGGCCAGCCGGCCGTCGGCGCCGTCGGGAGAATCGACGTTGAGGATCGGGGCACCGGCATTGCGAAACCGCGTGCCGGTGTAGACGCTCGGCAGGAAGCCGCTCGACCAGTTGGCACTGCCGCCGCTGATGCCCGCCCCCGTGCTCATCACCACGAAGGCCGGCAGGTCGCGGCTCTCGCTTCCCAGCCCATACGTCACCCACGAGCCGATGCTCGGCCGGCCGGGCTGCGCGAAGCCGCAGTTCATGAAGATCTGCGCGGGAGCGTGATTGAACTGGTCGGTCCGGCAGCTCTTCACGATCGCGATCTCATCGACCACGCCGGCGAGGTGAGGGAGCGCCTCGGAGAGTTCCGCCCCACTCTGGCCGTGCCGCGCGAAGCGATACTGCGGCCCGAGCACGGCGGCATCTGGCCGAATGAAGGCATAACGCTGGCCGCCGATCACCTCCGGCGGAATCGGCTTGCCTTCGATGGCCGCGAGTTTCGGCTTGTGGTCGAAGAGCTCGAGTTGGCTCGGGGCGCCCGCCATGAAGAGTTGGATCACCGCCTTGGCCCGCCCGGGACTGTGCGGGGGTCTAGGGGCGAGCGGGCCCGCCGGGAGCGTGGCGGCCGCAGCCGGGCGGCCGAGCGACTCGGCAAGCAGGCCTGCCAGCGCCATCTTGCCGACGCCAATGCCGCAGTCGCGGAAGAAGTGCCGCCGCGTGAGATCGAGCAGTGGGTTCATCGCTTGACGATCGCCTCGTCGAGGTTCATTGCCGCCCGGGCCACAAGCATCCATGCCGCATGCTCCGCCGAGGCCGCACGCTCCGCCGCGTCGGAGCCCGACTCCCCGGTGAGTTTCGCGGCGTCGAGTTCGCCGGCCGCCAGCCGCTGCCGCTGGGCGACAAGGTAGGCCGTGAGGGCCGCCGTCTCGTCGGCGTCAAAACCGCGTGAGAGGAGCCGGCGGCCAAGGTCGGCCAGCCGCGTCGCATCGTCGGTGCCGGCCTGCATCGCAGCGGCCCCCAGCGCCCGAGCCACCTCCACGAACATCGGATCATTCAAGAGCGTGAGCGCCTGCAGCGGTGAGTTGGAGACGTCGCGGCGGACCAGGCAGGCCTCGCCCGTCGGCCCGTCAAACGTCGTCGCCATCGCAAACGGTGCCGTCCGCTTTTGAAACGTGTAGATACTGCGACGGTGGCGGTCTTCGCCCTCGCTCGCCGGCCACTTCGGATTGCCGTAGGCCACTTCCGTCACCCCCTCGGGCTGCGGAGGCCGCACGCCGGGGCCTCCCATCTTCGTCGAGAGCAGTCCTGCCGCGGCGAGCATCGAGTCGCGGATCACCTCGGCCTCGAGCCTCACCCGCGGCCCGCGAGCGAGCAGCACATTGCCGGGATCGCGGGCGGCCAAGTCGGCCGTGATGCTCGATCCCTGCCGGTAGGTGGCACTCGTCACGATCAAACGATGGAGTTGTTTCTGCGACCAGTCGAGGTCGTGCACGAAGGTCACGGCCAGCCAGTCGAGAAGATCCGGGTGGCTCGGCGGATCGCTCTGATAGCCGAAGTCTTCGAGCGTCTTGACGATCCCCCGACCAAAGAAGGCCTGCCAATGACGATTGACGGTCACGCGGGCAGTGAGCGGGTTGTCTGCCGAGACGAGCCACCTCGCGAGCGCCAGACGGTCGGCCGGTGCGTCGGCAGGCAGTTGCGGGAGGAAGGCGGGGGCGGCAGGTTGCACCTCTTCTTTGGGCTGCGTGAACTCACCGCGGTGACGGCGGTAGGTCACGCGGCGGCTGTCGGCCGGACGCTCGCGGAGCACGAGGGTCGTCGTGCCGTCGCGGAGGCTGTCCTCGAGTTTGCGAATCGCCTTCACGGGGTCGGCCAGTTCCGGCGCCGATGCCAGAAACCGCCTCTGCAGGAGATCCCGTTCGGTGGCTGACCGCGAATCGGCTGGCTTCAGCAGCGCAGCCTCCTCGGCCGCCGTGTGCCCACGCGCCTCGGCATCGCCACGGCCCGACACCGACACTCGGAAGCAGCCGATCGGGCAGGCGTAATGCCGCTCGCTTCGGAGCGTGAGCGTGAGCGACGTGCCCGCGGGCACTGCTTCGGCGAGCACATACACGACTGCATGTGGCCTGCCCTGCCGACCATCGATGCCCCAGCCGCTCGACATGTCACCATCGATGGTGTTTGCCGCCGAACTCGCCCCTTTGCTGCTCGACGGATCTCCGGCATACGACTCCGTACCCTTTGCAACCGCGATCCGGCGGTCCCCGGCGGTCACCTCGAACTCCGACAGGAAAAAATCCCCTTTACCGCCCTCGTACCAGATCATGCCTGGTCCGTGGCCTGGCAAACTCTCGTCGGGCAGCACCTCGAGCCGAATCGCCCGTGTCTCCGTCGTGGCTGGAGGCAGCACGACCTCATAGACCGTGCTCTTGGCCACGTCGCCCCCTGCGAGCACGGATCCGTCGTCGCGGACCACCAGATGCGGCAGACTCGACGTCACTGACACGGGCTTTGCCACCGTCCAATCAACGGCCAGCCGCGACTCCTCCGCGTTCCAAGCAGCGAACCGATCCGCCATCGCGGCGGCGCGGCGGCGTGCCTTGGGCTTCGGCTTGGAGGCCGGCTCGCCCGATCCTGCCACCTGCTCGGCCGGCGGCTCCGGTGGCACCGGCCACTTGCCCGGCAACCTCGCCCAGGCCTCCTCGATCCGGCGGCGAACGTCGTCCAGCCGGCGGTCGCGATCGGCAGAGGGAATTGTCCACTCGGGCTCGTCGGCGTTGTCGAGCAGCGCCATGAGCGCAAAGTAGTCGGTGTGCGTGAGCGGATCGAACTTGTGCGTATGGCATTGTGCGCAGGCCGTGGTCAGCCCGAGCCACGCGGCGCCAGTCGTGCCCACGCGATCAACCATCGCGAGGTAGCGAAACTCGAGCGGATCGATGCCCCCCTCCTCGTTGATCATCGTGTTGCGGTGGAATCCGGTGGCGATGATGTCGTCGGGCGTGGCGTCGGGCAGGAGGTCGCCGGCGATCTGCCGGATCGTGAACGCGTCGAACGGCATATCGTCGTTGAGAGCCCGGATCACCCAGTCGCGATACGGCCAGATCGACCGCTGGCGATCCTTCTCGTAGCCGTTCGTGTCAGCGTAGCGGGCGAGATCGAGCCAGCGGCGGGCCCACCGTTCACCGTATCGCGGACTTGCCAGCAGGCGATCGACGAGCTTCTCGTAGGCGTTGGGGGATTCGTCGGCGAGAAACGCATCAAGTTCGGCGGGTGTCGGCGGCAGGCCGACGAGGTCGAGATGCACCCGGCGGCAGAGCGTGGCCGGGTCGGCCTCGGACGACGGTGCCAGCCCCTCCTCGCAAAGCCGGGCCTGCACGAAACGATCGATTCCGTTTCGTACCCAGCCGTCGTTCTCCGTCTCGCGTGCGGGCAAGGCCGGACGCTCGGGCTTCACAAACGCCCAGTGCGGCCGGTAGTCGGCTCCGGCCGCGACCCACGCCGAGAGGATCCGCTTCTCGTCCTCGGTAAGCGTCGCCTTGGTGTGCGGCGGCGGCATCACGAGGTCGGGATCGGTGCTCGTGATCCGGGCGATCAGTTCGCTGTCGTCGGGGTGCCCCGGCACGATGGCCCGCGTGCCGCTGTCGAGCTCCGCCAGAGCCGCCTCGCGGATGTCGAGCCGCAGGCCGGCCTCCTGGTGATCCTCGTCGGGGCCGTGGCACTTGAAGCACCGGTTGGAAAGGATCGGCCGCACGTCGCGGGCGAAGTCGGGCCCCGCGGCAAGGCAGGCCCGGCCGGCTGGCAGCAGGGCGGCGGCGGCGAGCAGCATCCGGAGGCGTTTCATGCCCGTATTTTCGCACGATGAGCCCGCCTCAGCCAGTCGTTTTTCCACCGATTCGACCCGTACGCTGGGCGAGGGTAAGACTGACAAATCGTCGCCCTGCCCGCACGGAACCCGTTTTCCCGATGACCGATCCCCGTCAGCCCTTCTCCATCAATCGTGGCGGCAACCCGCCAAGCTTCGACGTCCGCGGCCTCGCTGCCCTGGCCGTCGTGGCATTCCTCGTGGCTGGCCTCGCGCGAGGCGTCTACACCGTCGGCCCTGAGAGCGTGGGGGTCGTGCAACGGTTTGGGAAGTTCATCGGCACCGTCGGCCCGGGCCTGAGGTTCAAGCTGCCTTTCGGCATCGACACGGTGACGATCCTGCCGGTGAAGCGGCAGTTGAAGATGGAGTTTGGCTTCGGCTCGCCGGGCGTGACGAACCCCGATCAGGTCTCCGCCGAGCAGGCGAAGGAGAGCGACATCGTCACTGGCGACCTCAACGCCGCCCACGTCGAGTGGGTGGTGCAGTACGAGATCGCCGATCCGGAAGCCTATCTCTTCAACATGCGGGAGCCCGGCCCCACGCTCCGCGATCTCTCCGAGAGCGTGATGCGGGAGGTGGTGGGAGACCGCACCGTGGACGAGGTGCTCACGATCGGCCGCCAGGGAATCGAGACCGACGCGATCGCGAAGCTCACCGCGCTCGTGCAGGAGCTGAAGATGGGGCTTCGCGTCCAGCAGGTGCAGCTCAAGAACGTGCATCCGCCGACGCCGGTGCAGCGGTCGTTCGACGAGGTCAACCGCGCCCAGCAGGAGCGCGAGCAGATGATCAACCAGGCCAACGGCGAATACAACAAGGTCGTCCCGCGGGCGAGCGGTGAAGCCGAGCGAAAGCTTCGCGACGCCGAGGGCTACGCGCTCAAGCGGGTCAACGAGGCCGAGGGCGACGTGGCCCGTTTTCGGGCGCTCCTCGAGCAGTACGAAAAGGCCCCCGAGGTGACGCGGCGGCGACTCTACCTGGAGACGATGGCCGACGTCCTCCCGAAGCTTGGCGGCAAGATCATCCTCGACGAAGACGCAAAGCAGTTCCTGCCGCTGATGAACCTGCCCGCCCCGCGGGCCGAAGCCCGGAGGGACGCACGATGAGCCCGCTGCCGATCAACCATCCGCTCGTCCAGTGGTCGCGAAGGCTCGCTGACTGGCTGTTTTCACCGCTCGGCGCGTTCGCCGCGCTGGCCCTCAGTGTGCTCGTGTTCGGCTGCGCCTACACCGTGGAGCAGACCGAACAGGTGATCCTCACGCAGTTTGGCCGACCGATCGGGGACCCGATCAACTCCAACAAGACGGCCCCCGACGGGGCCGGGCTGCATTTCAAGATCCCCTTCGTGCAGCAGGCGAACCGGTTCGAGAAGCGAATCCTGGAGTGGGACGGCGCCCCGTGCGAGATGACCACCCGCGACAAGCTCTACGTGGTGGTCGATACCTTTGCCCGCTGGCGGATCGTCGATCCGCTCGTCTACTTTCAGAGCCTCCGCGACGAACGCAGCGCGCTGTCTCGGATCGACGACATCATCGGCAGCGAGACCAGGAACGTCGTCGCCCGCCACGACCTCATCGAGATCGTGCGGTCCGACAAGACGCGGAAGCCCGAGCAAGACGCCACGCTCGCCGAGGCCTCCGCGACAGTGGGCACGCTGCCGCCGATTCAGTTTGGCCGCAAGGAGCTCGAGCGGGAGATCCTCGCCGCCGCCGCCCCGAAGATGGGCATCTGGGGCATCGAGTTGCTCGACGTCCGCGTCAAGCGGGTGAACTACAAGGAGGGCGTCATCGAGAAGATCTACGACCGCATGATTTCAGAGCGGATGCAGATCGCGGAGCGGTTCCGGTCGGAGGGGGCCGGCGAGGCGGCGAAGATCGAGGGCCGCCGCGAGAAGGATCTCCAGCGAATCCAGTCCGACGCCTACCGCAAGGTGCAGGAGATCAAGGGCACCGCCGATGCGAAGGCCTCGGAGGTCTACGCGCGGGCCTACGCCTCGAGCCCGGCGGCGGCCGATTTCTACGCCTTCCTGCAGACGCTCGACACCTACTCGAAGACGCTCGGCAGCGACTCGACGGTGGTGCTGACCACCGACAGCGACTTCTTCCGCCTGCTCAAGCGGATCGACCCCCCGGCAGCGACAGCCCGCTGACACGCACGCCGCGTCGGACGACCGCCTCCATTGGTGAGACGGCTGCGCCGAGTCTACGATAGACGCGTTTCCGGCCGGCGGGGTCGGATGCATTGCGTCTCGGGAACGACACCCATCATGGCTCGTTTTGTGATGCTGCTCCTGGCGGCGATCTTCGCATCGGCGCCTACCCGCGGCGACGACTGGCCGCAGTGGGGTGGCAGCTCCCTCCGCAACCTGTCCTCCGCGGAGAAGGGGCTGCCGGCCACCTTTCATCCGGGCAAACGCCGCCGCGACCATCTCGGCCTCGACCCGGCCACGGCGAAAAACGTCCGCTGGGTCGCAAGGATCGGCGGCGAAAACTACTCCAGCGCCGTGGTCGCCGACGGCCGCGTCTACATCGGCACCAACGACGAAGAGATCGACGACCCCCGCTACGAGACGACCGAAGGCGGCGTGCTCATGTGCCTCGACGAGAAGTCGGGGAGCCTGATCTGGCGGCTCGTCGTGCCGAAGCTCGAGATCGACCGCTCCAAAGTGAGCGAGGATTTCGATGCCATGAAGCTTGGCATCTGCTCGACCGCCACGATCGACGGCGACCGGGTGTATGTCGTAACCAACCGCTGCGAGGCGATCTGCCTCGACGCCGACGGCATGGCCGATGGCAACGACGGGCCGTTCACCGCCGAAGCCTCGTACATGGTGCCATCGACAACCAAGCCCATCGAACTCGGATCCGCCGATGCCGATATTGTCTGGCGGTTCGACATGCTCCGCGATCTGCCGGTGTTTCCGCACGACGCCACCAACTGCTCGATCCTGATCGCCGGCGACTGCGCCTACGTGGGCACCGGCAATGGCGTGTACGACGGCAAGATCGTGCTCCCGACGGCGGCGTCGCTGGTGGCGCTCGACAAGCGCACGGGCCGGCTCCTGGCCCGTGACGACGGCTCGATCAGCGCCGGCACGTTTCACGGCCAGTGGTCGTCACCCACGATTGCCACGGCGGGGGGCCGCGAACTCGTGGTCTACGGTGGTGGCGACGGCGCCTGCTACGGTTTCGAACTGGCTCCGGCGGCGGGAGACGCCGCCGCGGTTTTCCGCCAGGCGTGGAAGTGCGACTGCAATCCGCCGGGCTACCGAGATCGCGGTGGTGAGCCAATCGACTACTGGGCGCTCGTCCGTGGCGGCGCCCGGACGCTTGATGGCGACGGCATGCTCGTGAGCCCAAGTGAGATCATCGGCTCGCCCGTGTTCCACGACGAGAGGATCTACGTGACCATCGGCCAGGATCCGCTTCATGGCGCCGGCCGCGGGGCGCTCACCTGCCTGCGGGCCGACGGCTCGGGCGACGTGAGCCAGACGGGCGTGCTCTGGCGATATCTCGGGATCGGGCGGTCGCTCTCCACGGTGTCGGTGGCCGACGGCCTGGTCTACGCGGCGGAGCACGCCGGTAGGATTCACTGCCTCGACGCGGCGACCGGCGAACTTGCATGGGTGTACGACACGCGGGAGGAGATCTGGTCATCGACGCTGGTGGCCGATGGCAAGGTCTACGTGGGAACACGTCGCGGCCTGACGGTGCTTCAGGCGGGCCGCGAGCGGAAGCATCTTGGGGACGTCCGGCTCGGGTCAGCGGTCTGGTCGGTGCCGACCGCGGCCAACGGCACGCTCTACGTGGCCTCACAGAAGAATCTATTCGCCGTCGAAAACCAGGGCGAAATGCCGTAACCTCCGGTCGTACGCCGTCTTCGATCGGGGTTGAGCAGGCATCCGGCCGCAGCGACAATGGCGATTCCCCTTTTCGGGTTCAATTCTCGCCACGCGGAGGCCATCGCATGCGAACCGGAAATCCCGCCCTCAACGCCAACACATTCGAAAACTTCGGCGTATTCCGGCAGGACACGGCCGTCGCCCCCAGCGGTGCGATGACGATCCTCGGAACCGTCCACAAGACGCTCTTCCTGCTGGCCCTGGCCGTTGGGGCCGCGTGCTTCACCTGGTCGCGGGCGACGCTGATGGCCGAGGCGGCCCCCGGCGCAGCGGTCGGCTCCGTCGCGGGCTGGGTCATGGGAGGCGGGATCGTGGCGCTCGTGGCGGGCTTCGTCATTTGCTTCAAGCACACCTGGGCGCCGATGCTGGCGCCTGTGTATGCGATCGCGGAGGGTCTTCTCCTCGGCGGCATTTCGGCCGGGTTCGAGGCGCAGTATCCGGGCATCGTGGTGCAGGCGGTCGGCTGCACATTTGGCACGCTCCTCTGCCTGCTGCTCGCCTATCAGTCGGGCATGATCCGGGCCACGGAGAACTTCAAGCTCGGCATCGTGGCGGCCACGGGGGGCATCGCCTTGCTCTACCTGGTGACGTTCCTCGCCGGCCTGTTCGGGTTTTCGCTGTTCTCGTCGCTCTATGGCAGCGGAATGGTGGGCGTGGGCTTCAGTGTGGTGGTGGTGGCGATCGCGGCGCTCAACCTCGTGCTCGACTTCGACTTCATCGAGCAGGCGGCGGAACGCGGTGCGCCGAAGTATCTCGAGTGGTATGGGGCCTTCGCCCTGATGGTGACGCTCGTCTGGCTGTATCTCGAGATTCTGCGGTTGCTTGCGAAGCTCAACGACCGCCGGTAGCGGTCACCCGGCCGGAACCGTACAACGACACGTCAGTCGGGCCCGTAGCTCAGCGGTTAGAGCAGGGGACTCATAATCCCTTGGTCGTGTGTTCGAATCACACCGGGCCTACTTCGATTTGGTTCCGTGATTTCCTGTGCGGATCGGTATTCTGAGAGGCTGCCTGAATGCACCTCGCGTGATTAAAGTCCGCCAAGACAACAGGCTGGCGAACATAGAACCGTTTTTGCGGACGGTGGAGGGACGGTGCGAACCATTATGATCGACACGTACCACTGCCCGAAGTGCTCCCGGCTGCTCAAGTGCGAGGGTGTAGTTTCTATCGGCGGCTACGAACTCCCAGTGTTCTCGTGTGAAGACTGCATCGTGAGGAAAGCGGTCTTCGGGCCCGGCACTGAAGAGTTTGAACTGGCCTATACGTTCTGCGTCGATTCAGCCGGAAGAGCTTTTGATCCAGTCGATGAACTTTTCGTGTCAGACGAGGGTGAGGACGCGGGCGATGAATTCGGCCCGGATGTCAGCCTGAACTAACCGGGGATAATAGAAACGCCGCTGGGCACGATGTTGGCTGCTGGCCAGGCTTATTCACCGGGGCGTGCCACCTTCACCCATTCGATCTGCATTGTGAATGGGCCGGCTTTCTTATCGCTCAGCATGAAGCCGATGCTTATTATCTCACCCGATTCGACTGGCCCCATGCCTTGAACGCGCCTGCCGAACGATGTGGGGATGAAGTCCTCGAGTGGGACAGCCACCTCCGCCCACTCGTTTTTCACAGTCGGCAGCGGGGCCCTGTACGAAAAAGCCATGCGGCGGCTCTTCGT
>JBBAVQ010000063.1:0-7187 GCA_040397625.1 Pirellulales bacterium
GGCGAGTCGCTCTCCCTCGATTGACGCCGCCGCGGATCAGCATGTCCAGCGGCGTCTGGAACGATCTGGGCTCGGTCCTGGCAGCGCCCCACGCCTCACGGCGTTGGGAGGGATCTGGGGCCGTTCCTGGCCGCGCCCCACGCCTCACGGCGTTGGGCTTGGACAGGCAGCGATGATGAACTCTCAGGAGACAACGCGATGAACGTGTATCAGTCGATCGTGCGGTCGGCCTTGGTGGCCGCCGCGGTGCTGGTGGTGGGGGCGGGCTGCACGGCCCAGAAAACCGCGACGGAGAAACTCGCCGGGCCGACCGCCGCCGACGGGCTCACAAACCTCCGCGACCTCTTCCGCCAGGCGGCCGCGGGGAAGGCAGCGCTGCCGAAGAGCCTCACCGAGTTCACCGCCGTCGAGCCGTTCTATCCCGTGGCCGGGCCGTTCGTGCTCTCGGGCGACATCACCTGCGCCTGGGGCGCCGGGCTCAAGGAGGGAGCCGAGGCTGCGAAGCGGATCCTCGCCTTCGAGACCCAGGCCGCCAAGGAGGGAGGCTGGGTGATGTTTCAGGACGGCACGATCCGCGAGGTGACCGTCGAAGAGTTTGCGGCGGCCGCGAAGGCCACGCCCTGACCAGCGCAGGCTGCGGCTCGACCGGCTAAGGCGACGCCCCGACGCCGCCTCGTCAGGCGGTCGCGGTCATGCCCGACGCCTGGGCGAGTTGTGGCCGGTCGCGGCCTCCTCCGAGCGGGCCACCCGGCTGGCCACGGCGAGATCGCCGGTGACGTTGCCCACGGTCGCGAACACGTCGGGAATGAGATCGACCGCGAGCAGGAGGCCGAGCGGCTCGATCGGCATGCCGGCTGCCTGCACCACCGGCAGCGTCGTGCCCATGAAGCTCGCCTGCCCCGGCAGGCCCACCGAGCCGAGGCTGATCACCACCGCCAGCACTGCGGCCAAGGCCAGCGACCAGGGGTCGGGGGGCGTGCCGTGCGCCCAGCCGATGAAGCTCGCCACGGTGAGGTATTGGGCCGGGCTCGTGATCCGGAAGAGTGACACCGCCAGCGGCAGCACGAGGCCGCCGACCCGTGCCGGATACCCGAGCGAGGCGGTCGCCTTCATCATCGCCGGCATGCTCGCCAGCGAACTCTGCGTGCCTGCCGCCACGGCCTGCGCCGGCAGCACCGCGGCCGCGAATCGGCGGAGCGATTCGCCGCCGCCGAGGCAGGCCACGGCGTAGACCGCAGCGGTGATCAGCAGGTAGACGGCGATCAGCACCGCCACGTAAATGCCCAGCGCGCCGAGCACTCCGGCTCCGGCGCGGGCCGCCACCGGCAGGATGAGCGCAAACACGCCGAGCGGGCCGGCGAGCAGCACCCAATCGACGATCACCACCATGGCGTCTGCGACGCCGTGCGCCAGCGCGATCACCGGCTCGCGGCGGGCTGGCGGCAGCCGCGTGAGGGCAAAGGAAAAACAGAGCGCAAACACCACCAGCGGGGCGATCGCTCCCTGCGCCGCCGCGGCCACCACGTTGACCGGAACGAGGCCCGTGATCCGGTCGAGGCCCGCCGCCGGCGCCGGGGCGGCCGCGACGGGTCCGTCTGGCTGGATCGCGGCCACGAGGTCGCCGTTTCGCGGGCAGGCGGCGAAGAGCGCCGGGGCGACGAGGGCCGTGAAGGCCGCCGACGCCGAGGCCAGCACCACGATCCACATCACGGTGCGGCGGGCGATTCGGCCGCCCGCCGCGACGTCGGCCGCCTGGGCGACGCCGACGATGATCAGCGAGAGCACGAAGGGCACGACCGTCATCTGCAGGGCGTGTAGCCAGAGCGTGCCGAGCGGCTTTGCGATGAGTTCGACCGCGTCGATCGAGCCGGGCGCGACGCGGGCGAGCGCCAGTCCGGCGGCGGCACCGGCAACGAGCCCGACGAACACCCGCTGTCCTCCCGTCATGGCAAGGCTCCCGGCGGTGGAAGATCCCAGGCCGCGGCAAGCCGCCGATGCTCGGCGTCCGGCAGCAGCACAAACCGCGGCTCGGCGTCGGCCCGCAGCCAGGCGAGCAGGCCGCGAAGGTCGCCGTCGGCCATCGCGGTGCAGCCCGCCGTCGCCGCACCAGGGCGGCTCCAGAGATGGGCGAAGATGCAGCTGCCGGCGCCCGCCTCGCAGCCGCAGTTGTGGCCGATCACGAAGCCGAGGTCGTAGAAGGAATCGCCGAGGTGGAGGTCGCGGCGCATCGGCTCGGTCGAGCCGCGGACGGCGTCGGCTCCCACCTCGCGGTCGTCCACGATGGTGTTGTAGTGCGGCGACGCCGGCACATCGATGCACCAGTCGTGGGCCGACATCTGCCGATACGCGAGGCCCGTCTCGATCCGCTCGGCGGCGCCGAAGGCGGGGCCGATGGTGAAGATGCCGGCAGGCGAGCGGCCGTCGCCCTCGCGCTTGCCCGGGCCGTCGGCCTGCGGCGGATGGAGGCCGAGCCCCCAGCCGCAGCCGCTGCGGCCAATGGTGACGGCGACGGGGTCGCCCACGCGCCGCCACGCGGCGGCATCGCGGGTGAATCGCGAGAGGCTCCCTTCGGAGGAGCCCCAGTCTCTCACCGCCACGAGCACCAACTGGCGGCAGCCGGCGGGATCGGGCTCCAGGGCCTGCGCTGGGCCGGGAGCCGACGCGAGCACGGCGGCGAGGGCGGCGGTCGTCATGAGGAAGCCGGCGGTGCTGGAGACCATCACCCGTCGTGTCCCCCGTTCGGGCGAAAGAACCGGCGGTTGCCGAAAACAGGCCAACGCCGCCGCCCAAGGTTGTAAACCTCGGCGCCCGGGCAGTCGAGAGTTGACGCTGCCACGACGGGTAGCGGATATTCGGCGTTTTCGCCCCTTTCCCGCCTGGTGCCCGATGACCTCCCCGGATCGTTCCCGCCGCATCGTCCTGCTCACCGAGGGGCACAGCGAGCCCGCTGCCGGCAAGACGGCGTCGTGCCTGCTCCGCTACCGCACCGGCGAGATCGCGGCGATCCTCGATTCGACGCAGGCGGGCCGCACGGCGCACGACCTGTTCGGCGTGGGCGGCTCGATTCCCGTGGTGGCGACGCTCGACGAGGCGGGGCCGGCGGACGAACTGCTCATCGGCATCGCGCCGCCCGGCGGCCGGATTCCCCCGGCCTGGCGACCGGTGATTCTGGCGGCGATCGGCCGGGGGATGCGGATCGTGTCGGGGCTCCACGACTTCGTGGCCGACGATGCCGAGTTTGCGGCGGCGGCCCGCGACCGGGGCGTGGAAATCCGCGACGTCCGCCGCAACTCGGAGCGGGACGTGGCGAAGTGCCCGCCCCTCCGCGAGGAATGCCTGCGAATCCTCACGATCGGCCAAGACATCTCGGTCGGCAAGATGGTGACGTCGGTGGAACTTGCCCGAGCCCTCCGCGACCGCGGGATCGACGCCAAGTTCATCGCCACCGGCCAGACCGGAATCATGATCGAGGGCGACGGCTGCCCGATCGATCGCGTGATCTCCGACTTCGTCAATGGCGCCGTCGAGAAGCAGGTGCTCGCCAACCAGCATCACGAGCTACTCGTGGTGGAGGGGCAGGCGACGATCACGCATCCGCAGTATTCAGGCGTGTCGCTCGGCCTGCTCCACGGCTGCGACCCGCACGGCATGATCCTCGTCTACGAGGCCGGCCGGCCGCACCACATGGGCCTGCCCCACATCCCGCTGCCGCGGCTCGAGAGCGTGATCGAGGCCTACGAGCGGATGGCGGCCTTTCGCGGCGGTGGCCGCGTGATCGGCGTGGCGATGAACAGCCGCCGGCTCCGGGCCGACGAGGCCGACGCCGAGCGGGCGCGGGTGAAGGCGGCCCTCGGGCTGCCGGTGGCCGACCCGATCCGGCATGGCAGCGGCGATCTCGTCGAGGCGGTGCTGGCGCTCGCGGCGAGAAGGCGGGGCGCATGATCGACCTCGCCGTCCGTCACTTCGCTCTGCCGCTCCGCCATCCGTTCACGATCTCGCGGGGCACCGTCACCGTGCAAGACACCGTGATCGTGCAGCTGCACGAGGGGGGCTGCTTCGGCTACGGCGAGGCGACGACGAATCCCTACTACGGCGCCACGGTCGAGTCGCTGAGCCGGCGGATCCTGGCCGTGGCCCCCCTGCTCCGCGCCGTATCGGCGGACGACCTTGACGGGATGCTCGCCGCGATCGGTTCGGCCCTCGGGACCGACACCTTCGCCCGCTCGGCCCTCGACATGGCGGCGCACGACCTCTGGGCCCGGCGGCAGGGCCAGCCGTTGCACCGGCTCTGGGGCCTCGATCCCTCCGTGGGGCCGGCCTCCAACTACACAATCGGCATCGACACGCCCGAGCGGATGGTGCGGAAGCTCGCAGAGGTGCCCGAGTGGCCGATCTACAAGATCAAGCTCGGCACCGATCGCGACCTGGAGATCATCCGCGAACTCCGTCGCCACACCGACAAACCCTTCCGCGTGGACGCCAACTGCGGCTGGACGACGCGGCAGGCGATCGAGTTTTCCGGCCCACTCGCCGAACTCGGAGTGGAGTTCATCGAGCAGCCGCTGGCCGCCGACGACCCCGGCATGGCGGAGGTGCGGCGGCATTCGGCCCTGCCCGTGTTTGCCGACGAGAGCTGCGGCGCGGAGGGCGACGTCGAGGCCTGCGCCGGGCTGTTTCATGGGATCAACATCAAGCTCTGCAAGTGCGGCGGGCTCGCCCCCGCGCGGCGGATGATCGCGCGGGCCCGGGAACTCGGTCTCGACGTGATGTGCGGCTGCATGACCGAATCGACCGTGGGGATCTCCGCCCTCGCCCAGATCGTGCCGCAGCTCGACTTCGTGGACATGGACGGGGCGGCGCTGCTGGCGAGCGACATCGCGTCGGGCGTCGTGGTGGAGGGAGGGCTGCGGCGGTATCCTGACCGGCCGGGCACGGGCGTCGAACTGCTGGACGGTCCGCTGCCGCTGGCATGATCCCAGACGGGGAGGCGGCGATGATCGCGACGACGGCAAGGCGGGGAGACGCGGGAATCGTCGGGGCGAAGAGGATCCTGCCACGGCTACTGGCGGTTGTGGTGCTGCTGGCGGCTGGTGCTGTGCCGGCGGCGGACGCTGTGCCGGCGGCGGACGTCGAGCAGTCGCTCCGCGACGCGATCCAGCCGCTGCTGGCGGCGCACGAGGGCGTGGTTTCGGCGGCCGTGCGTCATCTCGACACGGGCAAGGGCTTTGCATCGTCGGCCGAGCGGCCGATGCCGACGGCGAGCCTGATCAAGGTGCCGGTGATGGTGGCGGCCTACGCGGCGGCCCGCGAGGGGCGGGTGCGGCTCGACGAGCAGGTGACGTTCGCGGCCGATGACGTCGTGCCCGGGTCGGCGGTGATCGACAAGCTCTCGCCGGGGGCGACGTTCACGCTGCGGGACGCGATCCGGATGATGATCGCCACATCCGACAACACGGCCACCAACATCGTCATCCGCCGGATCGGCCTCCCGGCCACCAACGCACTGCTCGACCGCGTGGGCCTGTCGGGCATCCGGCTCAACTCCTACGTGTTTCGGCGGGAGACGTCGCTCGACCCCGAGCGGAGCCGAGAGTTTGGTCTTGGCAACGGCACGGCGACGGAGTTTGTGCGGCTGATGGGCCTGATCCACGGCCGCGATCTGGAACGCGACGGCGTGGTGGCGGACGGCGCTTCCGCGGCGATGCTCGACCACCTGCTCGCCTGCGAGGACCGGGGCACGGCGGGCCGCGACCTGCCGGCGGGCGTGAAGGTGGCCCACAAGACGGGGCTGGTGTCGGGCGTGCGGACCGACGCGGGCGTGATCCTCGGGCCGGCCGGGCCGATCGGCTTTTGCGTGCTCACGAAAGACAATCGCGACCGCAAGGCGCCGAACGGGCCGGCCGACGACCTGATCGCGAAGGTTGCCCGGGCCGCGCTCGATGCCTTTGAGAACACCGGCCCCGAGGGCCGGCCAGTAACGCCGCGGGCCCTCGCCGCCGGCGCGTCGGGAAAGCTCGTCGAAGACCTGCAGCGGAGCCTCAACGCCCGGCTGCCGGAGGGGGAGCGGCTTGGGGTGGACGGCGAGTTTGGGCCGGGGACGGCCGCCGGCGTGCGGTCGTTTCAGAAGTCGGCCGGCCTCCCGGAAACCGGGGCGGTGGATGCCGCCACGTGGCGGGCGCTCGGGCCCGTGATCAGCGGCACCGAGACGGTGCCGTCGCTGCCCCCCATCGCACCGGCCGATGCGATTGCCGGTCCACCGCTCGTGACCGCCGCGGCCTGGGCGGTGGTGGACGCCGATTCCGGCGAACTGCTCTTCGGCCACGACGAAGACGTCAAGCGGCAGCAGGCGAGCGTCACGAAGCTGATGACCGCCCTGCTGGTGCTGGAGCGTGCGGCGGCCGATGCGGGCTTCCTTGCCGAGACGGTGAATGTGTCGCCGCGGGCGGGCACCGAGACGGGCTCGACGGCGCAGCTGCGGCCGGGGGATCGGGTGAGCGTGGGCGAGTTGCTCTATGGTTTGATGCTTCCCTCCGGCAACGATGCGTCGGTCGCGCTGGCGGAGCACGTGGGAGGCCGCCTCGCGGGCGAGGGCGACCCGCTCGCCCGGTTCGTGGCCGCGATGAACGCGCGGGCCGCGGCGCTGGGCCTACGGAGCACGACCTACGGCAATCCCCACGGGCTCACCGTCGAGGGCTGCGGCTCGACCGCCCGCGAGGTAGCCGCGCTGGCCCGCGAGACGATGAAGCACGACGTGTTTCGCGAGATCGTGGCGACCCGGCGGCGGACGGCGACGCTCGAGAACATCGACGGCTACCGCCGCGAGGTGGTCTGGAACAACACCAACAAGCTCCTCGGGATCGAGGGCTACGAGGGCATCAAGACGGGCACGACGACGCCCGCGGGCTGCTGCCTGGCGTCGTGCGGCCGCCGGGGCGACCGGCGGCTGATCGTGGTGGTGCTCGGCAGCACGTCCACCGAGTCGCGGTATATCGATTCGCGAAACCTCTTCCGCTACGCCTGGCGGACACTGGGCATGGAGTGATGCGGCCAGGATCAGGAAGCCCAATCGCGTAAGCGATGGGGGCCGAGCGAGGGGCGGCCGTACCGCTCACGCGGTTACGCTTCCTGGGGCCGTACGCCTTACGGCGTTACGCTTCCTGCGGCGGGTGGGCATGGAGTGATGCGGC
>JBBAVQ010000063.1:7287-12172 GCA_040397625.1 Pirellulales bacterium
CGTACGCCTTACGGCGTTACGCTTCCTGCGGCGGGTGGGCATGGAGTGATGCGGCCAGGATCAGGAAGCCCAATCGCGTAAGCGATGGGGGCCGAGCGAGGGGCGGCCGTACCGCTCACGCGGTTACGCTTCCTGGGGCCGTACGCCTTACGGCGTTACGCTTCCTGCGGCGGGTGGGCATGGAGTGATGCGGCGTTGCGTCGGTTTTTACGTAGCACAGGTTTTCAACCTGTGGCGCAGGTCTGCTCAGGTTGAAAACCTGAGCTACTTCAGGTCGAGAACCTGGGCTACTTCAGGTCGAGGACCTAAGCTCCGGAGGTGTCCTACCACCCCGTAGCTACACCGCGATTCACTCGCCGGCGTCGTCGTGCATCCGGCGGCGGTTGGCGAGAAACGTCTCGAGCGACGCCGGTCGCGCGGCGACCACCCGCAGGAAGAGATCGTCGAGCAAATGCCGCGTGGCGGCCTCGTAGATGAGGTCCTCGATGTGCGGCTGGGAATCATGCGCCGACACGGCGAGGCAGGCATTGGCCGCCGCAGCCAGCCGGCCCGGTCGGCGAGCGATCACGAGCACGTGCCCCCCTGCGGTTCGCATCTCGCGGCAAGCCCGCATCCACTCGCCGCCGCCGTGCCCGCAGATGATGAGCAAGACGTCCCGCGGCGCGGCGGCCGAGAGGCTGGCGAGGAGGTCGTGAGGCTGGCCGTGGGCGACCGCCCGGTGGCCGAGCAGGGCGATCCGTCCGGCGAAGGCGCGGGCCGTCTCGCCGTCGATCCCATCGCCGGCCACGAACAGCATCTCCGCCTCGGCGATGCGATGAGCCGCGTCGGCGAGCGCCGCGCCGCGGGCCAGGCCGCAGGTCTCGCGGGCGGCGGCGGTCTTGCTCTGCCAGAGCGCGTCGGCCCGCGCGGCCTCGGGGTCGCTGTCGGGCTTCGCGGCGATGCTCCCGGCGGCATCCACGGCCGACGCGCGGGCCACCGCCTCGGTGATCGAGAGCTTGAGGTCGGGGTAGCCCTTGTAGCCGAGCCGCTGTGAAAACTTCACCACGCTCGACTGGCTGATCTTCAGCGCGTCGGCGAGCTGCTGCGAGGAATAGTCGCGGAGCAGCTGCGAGTTGGCGAGGATGTAGTCCGCGATCCGGCGATCCATCGCCGACATGCGGCCACGTTCGGTGCGGAGCTTGGCGAGTGCTGTCATCGGTTGGGGCTGGCGGGCATCAGGCGTCGAGCGGCTCGAGGCCGTGCACCGCGGCGATGCCCAGGCCCGGAGCGTCGCCAATGGTAATCTCGGCGTCGGCGAAGCACACGTTGCTTTCCACCGGGTTGAATCGGCCCAGGGTCGGCCCGTCGAGGTCCACCCGCGTGATCACGTCGGCCCGGGCGACGGCGAGGTGGGCGGCGGCCGCCACGCTGATCGCCCCCTCGAGCATGCAGCCGATCATGCATTCCACGCCGTAGGTGGCCGCGAGATCGGCGATCCGCACGGCGGTGGTCAGGCCCCCCGTCTTCATCAGTTTGATGTTGATGATATCGGCCGCCCGTCGCTGAATAATTTCTGCCACGCCCGTGATCCCGGTCACGCTCTCGTCGGCGACGACCGGCGTGTCGATCCGCTCGGTCACGTATTGCATGCCGGCGATGTCCCACGACTTCACCGGCTGCTCGACGATGTCGAGCCGCACGCCGGCGTCTTCGAGCTGGTGGATCGCCCGCACCGCCTGCTTCGCCGTCCAGCCCTGATTGACGTCGATCCGCAACACCGCCCGCCCCTCGATCGCGGCGTGGACGGCCTTGACCCGCTCCACGTCCACGCCCGGGTCCTTGCCCACCTTGATCTTGAGGGCCTCGAATCCCCGCTCCACCGCCGCGACGGCGTCGGCGACCATCTTGTCGATGTAGTCAACGCTGATCGTGACGTCGGTGGTGATCGCCGGCTCGCCGCCGCCGAGCAGTTTGTAGGTGGCGGCGGCGAACCGCTGGCCGAAGAGGTCGTGCAGCGCAATGTCAACGGCGGCCTTGGCGCTCGTGTTTCGCTTCATCGCCGAGCGGACCCGGCCCGTGAGCAGGTGGAGGTTCTCGGCGTCTTCGCCAATGATCAGCGGCGCGAGGTGGTGCCGGATCGCGTCGAGGATGCCGCCGTGGGTGTCGCCGGTGATCCGGGCGGTGGCCGTGGCACTGCCGTAGCCCACGTGGCCGTCGTCGGTGTCGATCATGACGACGATGTCGTCGATCGCATCGACGGTGCGGGTCGAGGTCTTGAAGGGCGTCTGCAGCGGCACGCGGAGCCTGCCGAATCGGAAGCCGGTGATCTTCATGGCGCCTCGGTGGGGTTCGACGGAAGGATGCGGACGAGCGTGGTGAGCGATGCGAGCGACGGATCGACCGCCAGCAGCGGCTGCACGATCACGCCGTTGGCCGCCGCCGCTCCCGTGGCAGGGCGACCTTCGCGGGTGTCGTGGATGACCCACGGCCCGGCCTCATCGTGGCCCACGACCATCATCACGTGCCGCCGGGAGTAGGCAAGGTCGCCGGGCTGGAGGGCCGCGACGGCCGTCATCCGCCGCTCCAAGGGCCATTCCGGTGGCAGCGGGGTGCGGTCGAGGCTCGGGGAAACCTGCTGGTCGCGGGTGTTGCGGGGGAGGAGGAAGCCGAGGCTCTTGTAGACGTCGCCCACGAAGCCGCTGCAGTCGCGGCCATCGAAATCGTGGCCCCAGCCGTACCGCTCGCCGAGGAAGGCGAAGGCCTGCCGGAGCACGTTGGCCCGCGTGGCGGGGAGCGGGCCGGCGTGGCTGCCGGCCGAGAGCGGCAGGAGCGCGGGGGCGATGCGGAGGGAGCCCGCAGGGTCGCGGACGGGCAGTTCGACGACCGTCGCCGCGGCGGCCGACTGGCCGTTGACCGCCTCCGCCGCCGGCCAGTCGGCTCGCTCCGGCAGCGTGGTGCCCATGTCGAGGGCGATCGCCGACACCGCGGGAAGTTCGGGGGTGAACGCGGTGGTGGCACGGGCGGCCGTGATCACCCGCGAGGCCCGGGCCGCGTAGCCGAGCACGTCGCCGCGGGATCCGAAGGCGAGTGACTCGGTCTCGATCCAGCCGTCGTACGTCGTACCGATCACGAACTGCCAGCGGCTGTCGGCAGTGGCATGGATCGCCGCAACGGGTGTGCCGGGAAAGAACGCCGTCTCCTGGAACTGGTCGATGTCGGTGTCGGCGGCCGACGCATGCACCCGCTCGCGAGTGGGCAGGCGGCGGACGGCTGCCCGGCGGACGACCAGCGCGAATCGGGGCTCGACGGTGGCGGGGATCACCGCGTCATCGACATTGATCGCTTGGCTCCAGCGACGGCGGGCGGCATCGTCGGCCGGCGTGCCGTCGCCAAACACGAGTGGCCGGTCGGGAACCGTCGAGCGTCGCCGCACGCGGTCGGCGACGGAATCGCGAGTCATGGCCGTCGGCAGCGCCGCCAGATCGGTGAGCGTGGGATCGTCCGCAAGCAGCCGGCGGTTGAAGGCTGCGATCGCTGTGGCATCGGCGACGACGCGGTCTGGTTCGGGGCACCGCGCGATCCAGTGCGCCGCCTCGAGCGGGCCGGCGCCGCGGGCATCTGCCGCGGCGGCGACGATCACGGCGAGAGCGACGAGGCACCACGTCCACCAGCTGCAGCGGACCATCTCACTGCCCTCCGGAGCCGAGGGCGGGAAGCAGGGCTGCGAGGCCGAGGCCGGCGGCCGTGCCGACCACGTAGCCGAGGAGCCCCAGGAGGATTCCCACGGGAACGAGCGCCCGGGAGTGGGCCGCGGCGAGGATGGGGGCCGACCCGACGCCGCCGACGTTGGCCAGCGAGGCCACGCTGCACAGGCCCAGGTCGAGGCGGAGCAGCCGCGCGGCCGCGACCATGGCTGCGGCGTGGAAGGCGAGGACGGTGAACCCGGCGGCCACGAAGACCGGGGCTCGGCCGATGCCTTCGACGCTCGCCTTCGACGCCATCGTGACGATCACCACCGCGAGCAGCGCCGAGGCCACGCCATCGGAGCCCGGCAGCCGCGCCAGCGGCGTGAGGGCGGCAACGCAGCCCGCGACCGTCGCGAGGATCAGCGTCCACGACACGGGAGTGAGCGAGGCCACGGGCGGCATCCGCTGCGCTGCGGCCGCGGCGAGCGTGCCGACCAGGAGCCCCAGTCCCAGCCAGACGAGCACGTCGCCGGGCACGAGCCGGCCCGTCGTCGCCATCGGGTGGGCCTGCCCCGCGACGTCGTCGGCCTGCGTGGCCCCGGCCCAGTGATTGAAGCGGGCGGCGATCGGCACGCTCGCGAAGAGCGCGAGCACCCACGCGGTGTAGCAGACGGTGTCGGTGAGGAGGGCGAGCGAGACGACATCGGGCTCGGCGTTGATCGCGCGGCTCACCGCCACGAGGTTGGCGGTGCCGCCGATCCAGGTGGCTCCCACGGAGGCGAGCACCCGCCAGCCGTCGGCGGGCAGCCACCACCGCCAGAGCATCCAGGCGATGACGACGCCCGCGAGGATCGAGATCGCCGAGCAGGCCGCGGCCAGCAGCACGCGGGGGCCCAGGGCCGCGACGGCCCGCAGGTCGCAGCGGACCAGCAGCAGGAACACCAGCGCCGGCAGGAGGTGTGTGAGGATCGCCGACCTGACGGTTTCGATCTCGGGGGTGGACTGCCACGCGCCGGCCATGGCCAGCGCCGTCGCGGCCGCGTAGGAGAGAACGATCGGCGGCAGGATCTCGAACAGGCGGGCGGGAAATCGGGCGGCCACCGCGGGAAACACGCCGGCGATCAGCAGGAGCAGTGCAGCGAATGCGGCGGGCGACTCGATCATGTGACGATGATACCCGCGTCCGGCCCGCCCGCAGGAAGCGTAACGCCGTAAGGCGT